>CAYYOW010000006.1:0-47012 GCA_964473395.1 uncultured Lentimicrobiaceae bacterium
TAAAAGTATTCATAAATCCATTTTTTGAGTCGAATCAAGCTGCGAATTTAGGAAACTTAAATCCATGAGCCCAAAATTTTAAAGTTTTTTAAACCCCAATTTATAATAATTAAAAAAAATTGTACATTTGCACCCCGATTGTCCGATGGTGTAATGGCAGCACTGCAGATTTTGGTTCTGCCGGTTCAGGTTCGAGTCCTGGTCGGACAACAAAAGGTTAAACGAGAATGATTTGGAGGGGACGGATGTCCCCTCTTTTATTGAAAATGATTAGTGAAAAACAAATAAAAAAGTGGGCTGAAGAACAGCTTGAAGACACCAACCGTTTCGTGGTTCATGTAAAGGTGAGCACAGACAATGCCATAAATATTATTATTGATGGCGATTCGGGTGTCAGCATCAGCGACTGCATCGCCCTGAGCCGGTATGTTGAGCATCAGCTCGACCGAGATGAGGAAGACTTCGAGCTAAAAGTCCTTTCTTCGGGACTGGAGTATCCTTTTTCCATGTTGCGCCAGTACAAAAAATATATCGGAAAACGTATACAGCTGAAGCTGGAAAACGGCAGCGAGAAAAAAGGTATTTTGCAGGAAGCAAACGATGAATATATTATTTTACAAGAAGAAACTGAAAAGAAATACAAAAAAACCGTTAAAAGGATAACCGGTGAAAGCGTGCAAATCTCCATGAATGAGATTAAGCAGGCCAAAGCAGTTATAGAATTTTAATTGACAAAAACAGAAAGAGATGGATAACATAAACTTGGTTGAAAATTTCTCGGAATTTAAAGAATTCAAAAACATCGACAGAGAAACCATGATGCGCATCATCGAAGATGTGTTTCACAGCATGCTCGAAAAAAAATACGGTGAAGAGAGTAATTTCGATGTTATTGTGAACATCGACCGTGGTGATTTGGAGATATGGCACAACCGTGAAATTGTGGAAGATGGAGAAGTAGAAAATGTCAACACACAAATCGCGTTTTCGGATGCCATCAAAATTGAACCTGATTTTGAAGTAGGCGAAGAAGTTTCCGAACAGATTTTTCTTGCCGATTTCGGCCGCAGAGAAATACTCAACGTACGGCAGGCCCTCGTTGCCCGCGTTTTGGATTATGAAAAAGACAACATCTACAAAAAATACAAAGAAAAAGTTGGCGAAGTGCTTACCGCAGAAGTATATCAGGTTTGGAAAAAAGAGATCCTTCTGCTGGATGACGAAAATATTGAGCTGATTTTACCCAAATCAGAACAAATTCCATCCGATTATTTCAAAAAGGGCGACAACATCCGGGCGGTGGTTTCCAAAGTAGACATGCGCAACAGCAATCCGGTAATTATCCTTTCCAGGACTTCACCGGTATTTCTGGAAAGGCTGTTCGAGTCAGAGGTTCCAGAAATTTATGATGGGCTGATTACCATAAAAAAAATCGTTCGCGTTCCCGGCGAAAGAGCCAAAGTCGCTGTAGAATCATATGATGACCGTATTGATCCGGTTGGCGCTTGTGTGGGAATGAAAGGTTCACGTATTCATGGTATTGTCCGCGAATTACGTAACGAAAACATTGATGTTATCAACTACACCACCAATGAAAGCCTTTTTGTTCAACGTTCACTTTCTCCGGCAAAAATATCTTCCATACATTTGGATGAAGAAAATCACCGCGCTGATGTTTACATGAAGCCCGATCAGGTTTCGCTTGCCATTGGCAAGGGAGGTTTCAATATCCGGCTTGCCGGGCAGCTTACGGGATATGAAATTGACGTTTACCGCGATACGGATACGGACACGGAAGATGTGAAACTGCAAGATTTCTCAGATGAAATTGACCAGTGGATTATCGACGAATTGAAAAATATTGGCTGCGACACGGCAAAAAGCGTACTTGAACTGGATGCCCATGAATTGGTAAACCGTACAGATCTGGAAGAAGAAACCATTCGGGAAGTTATTCGTATTCTTAAAGCCGAGTTTGAGTAGTTCACGTTATTAAATTTTTAGGTAATAGCGAAAAAAGATATTTCAGGATTAAAAAAAGACAAAAGAAAAACCATATGGCTGAAGCAAATAGAACAATACGATTAAGTAAAGCTGCCAGGGAGTTCAATATCAGTAAGAATACTATTATTCAATTCCTTGAGAAAAAAGGTTTTAAAATAGAAAGCTCGCCCAATACCAAGCTGCCTCCTGAGATGTATGGCCTACTCGTAAATGAGTTTCAGGACGAAAAAGCCGTAAAAGAAAGCGCCCACAAAAAGGGTCTTGAATTCGGTTCCGGTAATGAAAGTATCAGTATTGAGGACACATTGAAGAATAAAGAAGAAGTTTCTCAGGAAGATTTTCCAGAAACAGATGACCTTTTTATTACCAATGTAAATACGGACTATGAAACGCCTGCTCCTGCCAAAATAGCGGAAGAAGAAGTTACACCAAAACCTGAACCTGAAACAGAACAGCCTGATAAAAAAGAAGAAAAAGCAGCAGCAGTTGAAGAAGAAGCTCCCACGCTAACACAACCTACCCAGAAGGAGCCGATCGAAGAAGAAACAAAAACTACCACCAAGGAAATACCGGAAATTATCGAAAAAGAAACGTCCGTACCCAAAGAGGCAAAAGTGGAGGTAACACCAAAACCAGAACCGGTGAAAGAAGAAAAAACCGCCGAACCAGAATCTACAGGGCCCAAAATCATGGGGAAAATTGACCTTGACAGCCTGAACCAAAAAACAAGACCGGCAAAGAAAACCAAAGCAGAACGCAGAAAAGAAGCGGAAAAGAAAAAAGCAGGAAGACCTCAGAAAGCCACAGCCAAAGACGTTGTGGAGAAAGCAAAACCTGTAGAAAAAGCAGAGCCAAAGCCTGCTGAAAAAACAGAGCCAAAAGCAAAAGAGCAGAAACCAGTAGATGACAATTTTATTGCCACTAAGGTTGAAAAACTTACCGGGCCAAAGATCCTCGATAAAATTGTTCTTCCCGAAAAAAGAAAGAAAAAACCGGTTGCTTCTTCTTCAGGCGATGGACACAGCAAAAAGAAAAGACGTAGAATAGATACCCGTAAGAAAAGTGAAATACCAAAAGGAGGGCTGGCAAAAGGTAAACATGATCACCGGCAGAAACCCGGCCATAAAAGAGTGGTAAAACACGAACCTACGGAAGAAGAAATTCAAAAACAGATTAAAGAAACGCTGGCACGCCTGGCGCCTACCGGCAAGTCGAAAGCTTCAAAATACAGAAGACAAAAACGTGACAGCATCTCACATGCCCACGAAGAGGAGATGAAGCAGCAGGAACGCGACCAGTTTGTTCTTAAAGTTACGGAGTTTCTGACAGCCAATGAACTTGCTAACATGATGGATCTCAATGTTAATGAGATCATTAAAACCTGTATGCAGGTAGGACTATTCGTATCAATAAACCAGCGTCTTGATGCAGAAACTATTTCGTTGCTCGCCAATGAATACGGCTACAAAGTTAATTATGTAGATGTGGAGGATCATGAATCGCTTGATGTGAAAGAAGAGCAAGACGACCCGGCCAAGCTGGCGAACAGAGCTCCTATTGTAACCGTTATGGGACACGTTGACCACGGGAAAACCAAACTACTCGACTACATCCGTAAAGCCAACGTGGTAGCTGGTGAGGCAGGAGGCATCACCCAGCATATTGGCGCTTATGAAGTAACCACATCAACCAACAAGAATATAACGTTTCTCGATACCCCCGGACACGAAGCCTTTACGGCCATGCGGGCGCGTGGAGCAAAAGTTACCGATGTAGCCATCATCGTCATTGCCTGCGACGACAGCGTAATGCCACAAACAAAAGAGGCTATCAACCATGCACAGGCAGCCGATGTACCCATCGTTTTTGCGCTAAATAAAATTGATAAACCCACAGCCAACGCGGAAAAAATCAAAGAAGAACTGTCTGCCATGAATATCCTGGTGGAAGACTGGGGCGGCAAATACCAATCGCAGGAAATTTCGGCTGTTACCGGCCAAGGGGTTTCCGAGTTACTCGAAAAAGTATTGCTCGAAGCGGAAATGTTGGAGCTGAAAGCTAATCCCGACAAATCCGGAAAAGGTACGGTCATTGAAGCTTCCCTTGACAAAGGCCGCGGTTACGTCTCCACCATTTTGGTACAGGATGGAACCATTAAAAAAGGTGATATCCTGATTGCCGGTCCTGTTTTCGGCCATGTAAAAGCTATGTTCAACGAAAGAGGTGAGAATGTAACTTCTGCAGGACCTTCCACTCCCGTATTGTTACTGGGACTAAATGCTGCGCCACAAGCGGGCGATACCTTCAACGTAATGACCGATGAAAAAGAAGCCAAAGCCATTGCCAGCAAACGCCATCAGCTGATACGTGAACAAAGCATGCGCTCACAGAAACACATCACGTTGGATGAGATTGGCCGTCGTATTGCTATCGGAGACTTTAAAGAGCTGAATATTATTGTAAAAGGAGATGTGGATGGTTCTGTTGAAGCCCTGAGTGATGCCCTGCTGAAACTCTCTACTCCAGAAACCAAAGTAAACATCATCCACAAAGCCGTGGGTGCCATTACCGAATCGGATATTCTGCTCGCTTCTGCTTCCGATGCCATCATCATTGGTTTCCAGGTACGCCCTATGCCACAGGCACGCAAACTAGCCGAAAAAGATCAGATCGATATCCGTCTCTATTCCGTTATTTACAAGGCTACCGAAGAACTTGAAGCAGCCATAGAAGGTATGCTTGCTCCCAAAATGGAAGAAAAAGTTACCTGTAATCTGGAGATTCGCGAAACCTTCAAAATCACGAAAGTAGGAACCATTGCCGGATGTTATGTGCTGGATGGTAAAATAAACCGAAATACACGGGTTCGACTGATTCGTGATGGAATTGTGGTCTATACCGGAAACCTCGGCTCACTAAAACGGTTTAAAGATGACGTGAAAGAAGTAAGCACAGGTTACGAATGTGGACTGAATATTGAAAACTTTAACGATATTAAAGTCGGCGACTATATTGAGGGCTTTGAAGAAGTGGAAGTAGTACGTAAGAAATAACGTTCTCATTTCCACCTACATCTAAAAACCTTAGCCGCTAATATGGAATAAGTTGAGGCCATTGCAAGACCTGCTTTTTGCTCTATCCATTCGTTAAAACCTTCTTTAATATTCTCATTTACATCCGTTAACTACGTTTTTCATCAGACGCTGCCTCAATCTGAAACAAAATCTTTTACCTTATGTAAGGTGTCAGGTCATAAAAAAAATTATATCTTAGAGGCCGATATCACAATTTCTAACCAATAAATAAAAAACATGAAAAAGTTATTATTAGCCCTTGTAGTAGTTTTATTTTCAGTAACAGCATATACCCAGACGCGTTTATACGTAAATCCTGCCTTTAGCCAAAAAACAAAAACCCATAAAGTAATTGCTGTGTTACCTTTTCAGGTTACTTTAAAACTTCGTCCAAATCAATTGCGAAACACCACGCCAAAACAACTGAAAAACATGGAATATGATCAGGGAAAAGGAATCCAGTCGGCAATGTTTTCCTGGTTTTTGGCTCGGAAAAAAAGGGGACATTTGAGGGTTAAGGTTCAGGACCCTATGACGACCAATGCAATACTTGGGAAAAAAGGAATAACTATTAAGAACATTACGGACTATACACCAAAAGAACTGGCAAACTTTCTCGGTGTGGATGCCGTTGTAATGGGAACCATCAAAACAAACAAACCTATATCTACGGGAGTCTCCATAGCGCTAGGAGTGTTAACCGGCTTTTACGGTATTACCAACAAAGCTGTAATAAATCTATTTATCTACAATGGAAAGGATGGAGATGTTCTTGTGAATTACCACAAAGCCGTTGCAGGTTCTTTAGGAAGTACCGGTGAAAGCATGGTAAATGTCCTCATGAGAAAAGCCTCAAGAAGAATTCCCTATTTTAAAAAATAGTCAATAAGGTTGTTTAACGTTAAACGCCTGCTAATGAACCGAAAGTATTGTAAATCAGAAAATAAATCTCCTTTATAATTAGCCTAGCTCTGCGCTCTCGCCTCAGGCGAGGGAATTATTGAATTTATTTCCTGATTTACAATTGGTTAATACAGGTTTACTTCATTATACTTTAAACAACTTTAATAAAAAAACCTCGTAACAGGAACGAAACAAGGTTTTTTTCGGGCGGGCTTTTGTGGGTATTACTACCCGATTAAAGGAAAAAGGATCGCTTGTGAATGACAGAATAGAGACGGTATTGTTTGTTGTCTGTTTGGTCAAAGAAATAAACTTTATCGTCTTTAATAAAAATCTTAGCGGAAAGTTCTTTTACATCTCGCTGTTCCAGCCCCTGACGAGCCAGATCTTCCAGCGAAAATATTTTGTTAATTTGTACTGCTGTTTCCATTATCATTTAACTTTTATCTTCACCCCATCCTTTATACAAACCGGACAAAAAGACTCTTTTATTATCGTTACATAACCACAGCGCGGGCACTTATAATAAGAATGCACCTTGATTTTAGATTTCTTTTCTGCCGGTTCTGTTTTATTCATAGACTGTACTGAACAACTGCTGTGCCAGTTTTTAACAACAATTCCTAACGAGTTATTAAACACTTATTATTATGGTGTTTATGACTTACATAAATATTATAAGACATCAGCATTTATGATAAATCTCTCCTTAAGCCATGTACAATATCGGAGAAATTCCGATTTCGGAAACAAGATACCTCTCCGGAATTTACAGAGAATAATCACAGAAAGTTGCCGGCAATGCATCCGTCTTATTTCTTATTTTTGTAGAAATTTGAAAAAGACGAAAATGACTTTTAGCGATTATTTCCATACCCTTCCGGAGCTCAATAAAAGAGCGGGAGGAATCATAACTCAATTGTTTCAACCACACGAAAAGCTGGCCATCTATAAAACTATCCTGGGCATAATTGACCTGACTACTTTAAGTGGCGATGATACACACGAGAAGGTGAAGAACCTCTGCCAGCAGGCCGTTGATTTTGAAAATCCTGATTTGGGTACTCCCAAAACAGCAGCGGTTTGCGTTTATCCTGTATTTGCCGGTACAGTTTCACAAGCGCTGAAAAATACGGGGGTAAAAACTGCTTGTGTGGCAGGGGCCTTTCCCAGCGGACAGTCGCCACTGAAAGTGCGCTTGATGGAAGTAGCGTATGCCCTTGAAAATGGTGCCGATGAAATCGACATGGTCATCAGCCGTGGGCGGCTAATCGAAGGCGATACCACATATATACTAAATGAGGTGAAAGCACACAAAGCACTTTGCGGCAAACACCATTTGAAAGTGATTCTGGAAACAGGTCAGTTGAAAACTCCCGTACTTATCCGGCAGGCATGTGAACTGGCACTGGAGGGAGGGGCTGACTTTCTAAAAACATCCACCGGTAAAATTCAGCCGGCGGCTACCCACGAAGCCTTTCTGATTATGCTTGATACAATAAAAGAACACTTTGAATCAACCGGAAAAATGATCGGTATTAAACCTGCCGGTGGCATTTCAACTCCCGAAGACGCTTTGGGCTATTACCTTCTTGTCCGGTCTGTTCTTGGTGACAAATGGCTGAACAATAATTTTTTCCGTATAGGGGCCAGTCGTCTTGCCGGAGCTCTTTTTAATACTATTAAAGAACTTTCTACTGTTTAAACCGACTAATTTATAGATAGCAAAAAGCCGCTTCTTCCGTTTGTTCTTTTACCTACTGTGGTAGTATTTTTCCCAAAATGACAGCCTTTTCCCCAGACATCTGTTTTACCTCATCACCAAATTCCAGAGACTGGCAACGCCAATAAACCTAATTTTGACTACAACTTTAGATAGCGGGGTTGAAACAAAGATTTCCGAAGCTGTTTTCACGAAATAGAAAAGGGAAATTGTCGCCGGTATTTTTTTTGAGAGCTTTCTTCCCTTCTTCTATTCTTTGTTTTTCATTTAAGATAGTTTGTTTCTCGGTCAGTTTCGACATCACCTTATCATAAATATTGGCCATCTCAGTGCCCTGATTATTATAATAGTCCATGCTGGCCCTTATTTGGCTTTTGGTAACATGATAACGGTTAAATAAAGCCTGGTAATAATTTTTTTTAATACCCTCGTATTCAGGGAAACGTTCTCTGCGAACAACAGCAGCACCCTCAATAATCTCCATATCCGTCAGTATATCAACCATTTTATCTTTCGAGATAAGATTGGCGGGTTTTTTTACTTCTACCTTATTCACTTTGTAACATCCAGAAAATAGAAGCGCAAGCAACACAAGTAATATAAACGACTTCTGCATGATTTAGTTTCCCACTTCCGATAAGAATTTGATACGGACCAGCCTTATCTCTTCTTCGTTATATTCAGCTTCTCCAAGTTCGTTGAGGGCATCTTGTACCGAATCGGTTTCGGCTTCCAAAAAGTAATCATATATGTCTTCCTGATGATATTCATCCACGCGCTCCTCAATATAATAATTAATGTTGAGGCGCGTTCCGGAAGATACAATCCTTTCAATTTCTGTCAACATTTCATCCAGTGAGAGATTTTTTGCATGGGCGATATCATTCAGCGGAAGTTTCCGGTCAATACTCTTAATAATGTAAACCTTCAATCCCGATTTATTGACCACCGACTTAATGACAATATCATTTGGCCGCATAATGTCATTCTCTTCAACATACTCCTTAATCAGATCGCAAAACGGTTGCCCGTATTTTTGGGATTTGCCTACGCCCACACCAACAATTTGCTGCATCTCTTCCAGGCTTATGGGATATTGTATGGCCATATCTTCCAAGGATGGATCTTGAAAGATGACAAAAGGAGGTAAGTTTTCTTCACGAGAAAGCTCCTTACGCAGCTCTTTCAGCATGGAGAAAAGTATGGGGTCCGAGCCACTCATTCTCTGGCCTTTTCCCTGAACAAGTATGCCATCATCACTGCCACCTTCGTAATCATGGTCTTTTGCAATCATAATACTGTATGGTTTTTTAATAAATTCTTCACCCGCTTTTGTCAATTTTAAAATACCATAGTTTTCAATTTCTTTTTCCAGCAATCGCTGTATCAAAGCCTGCCTGATAGCCATCACCCAATAGCGGCTGTCTTTCGCTTTGCCATTACCAAAAACCGGGGTTTTATCAAGTTTAATGGCTTTAACATCACCCGTTTTCTTTCCTGCAATTATATCGGCAATCATATTTACCTTATACTGTTGTTTCAAAAACTCAACTGTTTGCAGAACAGTCTTCACATCCTCCATCCCCTCAAATTTTTCTTTCGGATGCAAGCAATTATCACAGGAGGCACAATTTTCTTTGGTATAAATTTCTCCGAAATAATGAAGCAACAATTTGTGCCGGCAAACGGAAGATTCGGCATAAGCCACAGTTTCGAAAAGTAGTTCCTTTGCAATCTCCTGCTCGGCCACCGGCTTATCTTTCATAAATTTTTCCAGCTTCTGAATATCGTCGTAGCTGTAGAAAGTGATACAGTTTCCTTCGCGGCCGTCGCGGCCTGCACGACCCGTTTCCTGATAATAGCCTTCGATGCTCTTGGGAATATCATGGTGTATCACAAAACGGATATCGGGTTTGTCAATACCCATACCGAAAGCGATGGTGGCCACAATCACATCCACCTTTTCCATCAGAAACTTATCCTGATTATTTCGCCGTGTGGCGGCGTCCAGCCCGGCATGATAAGGCACTGCTTTAATACCATTTACGACAAGTGTCTCTGCAATTTCCAGCACCTTCTTGCGACTTAGGCAATAGACAATCCCTGATTTACCAGACTGCGTTTTGATGTATTTGATAATGTCTTTAGTGACATTTTTTGTCTTGGGGCGAAGTTCATAATAAAGATTAGGTCTGTCAAAAGAAGACTTAAACACTCTGGCATCAACAATATCCAGTGTTTTTAATATATCCTCCTGAACTTTCAGTGTGGCGGTAGCCGTAAGAGCAATAATCGGGACCTTGTGGCCAATAGCCTGAATAATAGGCTTTAGCTTACGGTATTCGGGTCTGAAATCATGTCCCCATTCTGAAATACAATGGGCTTCATCAATAGCATAGAATGATATCTGTATCTGTTTGAGAAACAGAATATTATCTTCTTTGGTAAGCGATTCGGGAGCCATGTAAAGCAATTTTGTCTTCCCGGCAAGCAAATCCGAGCGCACCTGATTCATCTCGGTTTTGGAGAGGGAGGAGTTCATTACATGCGCTATTGCTATTTCCGAACCAAAATTGCGAATCATGTCCACCTGGTTTTTCATCAATGCAATTAACGGAGAGACAACAATGGCAGTACCCGGCTTGATGATAGCAGGCAGCTGATAACACAAAGATTTTCCCCCACCGGTAGGCATAACGACAAAACTATCGTTTCCTGCCATGAGGTTTTTGATAATAACCTCCTGATTTCCTTTAAATTTTGAAAAGCCAAAAAAGCTTTTCAATAAAGGCCTCAGGCCATATGTATCATTATTTATACTTTCCATACAATTCGGTAATACAAATTTATATCGTACTTTTGAACGATTAATCAGTATTTGAATAAATGATTAATTCTGATAAGTCTATTTCGTTGAACCATCACAAATATAATAATAATATTTTACATTAGCGTTAAAAATATTTTAAAAAAATTGAAAATATCTGAAAAAATTCGCCAAACGGCTCTTGAAACCATTACTACAGAAAGTAAAGCAGCTGAGGCTTTAATAAATTTTGTGAATCAGGATTTTATCGATGCGGTAGAGATTATTTACAAAACACAGGGTAGGGTGATTATCACCGGCATTGGGAAAAGCGCACACATTGCCTCCAAAATTGTTGCCACACTGAACTCAACGGGTACGCCGGCCATTTTTATGCACGCTGCCGATGCCATTCACGGCGACCTTGGGATTGTGAGAGAAGATGATGTGGTGATTGCCATTTCAAAGAGTGGAGAAACACCGGAGATAAAAGTTCTGGTGCCTCTTATAAAATCGCGGGGAAACCACCTGATTGCCATTGTGGGCAATATCGATTCCTACCTGGCTTTGCAGGCAGACAAAGTACTGAACGTTACCGTTGAAAAAGAGGCCTGCCCCAACAATCTGGTACCAACTTCCAGTACAACTGCCCAACTGGTGATGGGCGATGCACTGGCTGTGAGTTTACTTGAATTGCGGGGATTCACTACAGGCGATTTTGCAAAAATCCACCCCGGAGGGTCGCTGGGCAAACGATTATATCTGCGCGTTGCCGACCTTTTTGTGCACAATCAAATTCCAAAAGTCAACATCAGTGAGACTATGGAAAATATTATTCTTGAAATATCTTCCAAACGGCTTGGTGCGACTGCCGTTTTGCAAGGCCGGAAACTCGTGGGCGTAATTACCGATGGTGATTTGCGCCGGATGCTGGAAAAACATACCGACTTCAAGATGCTGAAAGCTTCGGATATTATGACTTCTCATCCAAAAGCCATTCAGAAAGACCAGTTGGCCGTGGATGCACTTGGGATTATGAAAGAAAATAACATTACCCAACTTCCTGTTCTCGATGGTGAGAAATATGTAGGAGTTGTACATTTGCACGATATTCTTAAAGAGGGAATTTTGTAATGAGAGCTGAAAAACCCAACAACTTTAATGCATATCGGGAAGCCATGAATGAGAAAATTCTGGCCGCTCCCAACAATAAAATTATTAAGCGGATTTTTAATGTTGACACCAATGCATACCGCTCCGGAGCTCTGGACGAAAAAACCAAGGAGCTGTTAGGACTGGTGGCCTCTATGGTGTTGAAATGTGACGACTGTATATATTATCATCTGGAAGGGTGCTTTGATAAAGGGGTTACAACCCAAGAACTTATGGAAGTTTTTGGTATTGCCAACCTGGTGGGAGGAACCATTGTCGTTCCACACACACGAAGAGCTATGGAATATTGGGGGTATCTGCATGAAAAACAGGGAAACTAAAGAGTAGTGTTATGAAACTTTGGACAAAAGAACTGGTGAAAAGATACCACCAGCGTACGGTTGTAAAAAAGGTTTCCATTGAGGTAAATCAGGGAGAGATTATTGGACTGCTGGGACCAAATGGTGCCGGAAAAACCACTACCTTTTATATGATGACCGGTTTGATAAAACCTTACGAAGGGCAGGTTTTTCTGGATGACATGGAAATAACCAAACTGCCCATGTACAAACGGGCAAAACTTGGAATCGGTTATCTGGCTCAGGAGGCCTCCATCTTCAGGCAATTAAGTGTGGAAAACAACATCAGAGCGGTGTTGGAATTCACCAGCTTTACCAAAAAGCAACAGAAAGAGCGCCTTGAGTCCCTGTTGGAAGAATTTGGTTTACAACGTATCCGTAAAAGCCTTGGCATTCAACTTTCGGGTGGCGAACGTCGCCGCGTGGAGATTGCCCGTTCATTGTCAGTCAATCCCAAATTTATTTTGCTGGACGAACCTTTTGCAGGTGTTGACCCGCTTGCGGTAGAGGACATCCAAAATATTGTAGCCAAATTAAAAACAAAAAATATCGGTATCCTGATTACCGACCACAATGTACATGAAACTCTCTCAATTACCGATCGCTCTTATTTGCTTTTTGAAGGATCTGTGTTGAAATATGGCACATCCGAAGACCTTGCCAACGACCCGCAGGTGCGTAAAGTATACCTTGGCCGGAACTTTGAACTACGGAAGAAGCGATTAAAAAAAGAAACGTAGTAACCTGAGTTCGATATAAGCTTTGCTCATAGTTTCAGATAATTAGTCCATAGACGACTCAAATATATGAAGTACTATCGGGATAATTATCGAAATTTACTAGTGGAAAAACCAACAGTACACCATCTTTGTAGTAAAAAACTTTTCAGCCCTGAATGTCAGTTAAATACACTATTAACGACAAAAACAGATATAGTAAAAATATAAACGGAACAGCCACTACCTGAAACCAGATAAGCAATACCAACGCCACTGCAAGGAAAATGTATTTTATAATGTTTTCTTTCCATTCGAATGATTTGAATTTCAGCGAAAACATAGGGAAGGTGGAAACCAGTAATAACGAGCCGAAAACAGCCACTAAAAGTAGGAAGTAAGTGTTGGTAAATACCATATACCAGAAATCCTGTAAAGCATACAACTCCTGACGGATAAGGGGAAACGATGCTACTAATATTGCAAGAGCCGGGGTGGGTAAGCCTTTAAACGAAGTAGTTTGTGTTTCATCAATATTGAATTTTGCCAGTCGCAACGCCGACATCCATGGAATCATTATAGCCAGAAACGGGAGGAAGTCAATGCCTTTTACTGCCGGATTTCCATGGCTGATAAGCACCAGCTGATACATAATAAACCCTGGTGCTATCCCAAACGTAACCATGTCGGACAGCGAGTCGAGCTGTAAACCGATGGCCGATTTGGCATTTAGCAGTCTTGCTGCAAACCCATCAAAAAAATCAAAACCAGCTCCCACAAATATGAAAATACCGGCAATAGCCAGGTCTGCCGGTGTCCCCTTTACCCCAAAATAAATAGAAATAATACCCGAAGTCAGGTTCAGAAGCGTGATGCTGTTGGGAATATGATTTTTGAATGCCATATCAATTATTTTTATCCAAAACTACAAAGAAAATAATACGAATCTGTTTTTATTTGTATTCCATACACTGGTTTGTAACATTTACACGGATTTCACTGTTGTTGCAACATGCTGAAAGGAGGCGGCGACCCAATTGGCACCTGTTTCCCATCGTGTACCAACGCCACATAAAAAATTGTATTTCCCGAAATACGAGAATAACATACATCCGAAAGAAACGTAGGGAGATGTTTCTTATTTTTGCCGCCGTAATATAAAAGTATGGATCCCTCTGGTATCAGAATTGAAGATTTCGACTATCCATTGCCCGACAACCGCATTGCCAAATATCCTCTGGCACAACGCGACCTGTCAAAACTATTGTATTTGAACAAGGATATAATAACTGAGAAGGCCTTTTCTGAAATTCCCGAACTGCTACCTGAAAACGCCCTTTTACTTTTCAACGAAACACGCGTTATCCAGGCACGGCTGTTATTTAGAAAACCTACGGGTGCACACATCGAAATATTTTGTCTGGAGCCGGTGGAGCCCGTAAACGATTTTCAGTTGGCTTTTCAGCAAAAACCGCCAGTAGTCTGGAAATGCCTCGTGGGCAATGCCCGGCGCTGGAAAAAAGGTCGCCTTGAAGCTAACCTGCTGATACAAAACCGTGAGGTACGTCTTTTTGCCGAAATAAAAGAAAAACTTTCCGATGCCTTTTTGATTTCATTTGCGTGGGAACCAGATGCCGTCTCATTTGCCGATATTCTTGAATCTTCCGGGCTAACGCCGCTGCCGCCATACCTACACCGTGAAGCTGAGGTTTCTGACAAAACACGTTATCAAACAATATATGCCCGCCTTAATGGGTCGGTAGCAGCACCCACGGCCGGGCTGCATTTTACCGAAGCCATCCTACAAAAACTGGATGAAAAAGGCATCGACAAGGATAAACTTATTCTGCATGTAGGTGCCGGAACTTTTAAACCGGTGTCTGCCGAAACTATTGGCGAACACGAGATGCACACAGAGCAAATCCGCGTTCCCATCGAAACACTCAAACACCTGTATCATGCCGGCGATAAATTTATCATTCCTGTAGGCACAACTTCCATGCGGTCACTGGAAAGTCTATTTTGGATGGCCTTACGCATCCGGATAGAGAAAACACCTTTTTTCCATGTCTCACAATGGGATCCATATCAGCTGGAAATACCGGAAGATTTTTCCATCAGTAAAGCGTTGGAAATTCTTATTTCAAAATTGGAAGAGGAAAAGACAACAGTACTAAGAGGTGAAACCCAACTAATGATTGTTCCGGGATATCAGTTCCGTCTTGCCCGTGGACTAATCACCAATTTCCATCAGCCCAAAAGCACATTGTTGTTACTGGTGTCAGCACTCATTGGAAGTAAGTGGAAAAAGGTGTACGATTTTGCGTTGAAAAATAACTTCCGCTTCCTGAGCTACGGTGATAGTTGCCTGTTTCTGCCTTAAGCACTCTTTTTTTTCAAAAAATTTTCCAACCGGTCAATGTACTGTATAATAACACATTATAGTCATTTAGTGAATAACTAACAGCCAGAGATTTGGAAAAAACCAGGTAAATAATTGGGTTTATGATATTTCCGCTTTATTTTTGGAGGAATATTAATAATAAAAATTATTAACCTATGAAAGAGATTACCCATGATGCAAAAAAGTTCTTCGACCTGAGGAAGTTCGTCCTAAACGTCAAGTCTTATGAAGAAGCTGTTACCGGTTTTAAATGGCCGCGAATTACCAAGTTTAACTGGGCGTTGGATTATTTCGATGTTATAGCCAAAGGCAACCAAAAACCGGCGCTAATTTTTGCTGATGTGGATGGCAAAGAGGAAACCGTTACGTACAATGAGATGATGAAACGGTCGAACCAGGTGGCTAACTTTCTCAATGACTTGGGTTTGGAAAAAGGTGACCGGGTGATGCTGATGATGGATACTTCTGTCGAAATTTATGAACTGTTTCTCGGAATCATGAAAGCCGGAGGTGCCATCATTCCTGCATCCACGCTGTTGTCACCTGCTGATGTATCCGATAGAATTGTACGCGGGGATGTAAAATATGTGATTGCACATAACAAATACCATAGCCGCGTGGATGAAGCTGGAGATGCTTTATACCGTCTTAAAGGTCTTATTTGTGTGAAACCACCGGAAGATAAATGTCTCTGCGAAAGTAAAGAGAATATTCCCTGCTGGGTTGATTATAGAGAATATAAAAACTATGATAAAGCCTATGAATCAAGCTTTACCACTTATTCATCAGATATTTTATTTCTGTTTTTTACTTCCGGAACTACTTCAAAACCAAAATTGGTGATGCATCCTCACCATTATCCCGTGGGACACCTAACCACCATGTACTGGCTCGATCTGAAACCCGACGATGTACATTACAATATTAGCTCACCGGGGTGGGCCAAGTTTCTGTGGAGTAGTTTTATCGCTCCATGGAACGCCGGCTGTACGGCATTTACCCTGAAGTACGATCAGTTTGATCCGGATAAAGTACTGGATGCCATGGAGAAACACAAAATAACGAGCCTTTGTGCTCCACTAAGCGTATGGAAGCTTTTCGGTAGCAGGGATTTCTCCAAATACAATTTCTCATTGAAGAAAATGGTCAGCGCCGGGGAGCCTGTCAACCCGGAAATCAGCAAAATGGCGAAAGACCTTACAGGTGTTGAACTGCGCGAAGGTTACGGACAAACAGAAACGACGGCTATGGTGGCTACTTTCCCAGGCATGAAAGCCAAACCGGGATCCATTGGAAAAGTAGCTCCGGGGTACGAAGTGAAAATTTTAAACTCCCAACTTGATGAAGTGGAACGTGGAAAAGATGGACAAATTTGTTGTGCCATATATCCTGTTAAGCCTATGGGCCTGCTAACAGCATACGAAGATCAGAAACGCAATAAAGATATTTTCAAAGGCGGCTGGTACCTCACCGGCGATACCGCGTACATGGATAAAGAGGGATATATACACTTCGTTGGCCGCGTGGACGATGTCTTCAAAAGCCTCGACTACCGCATCAGCCCGTTTGAAGTGGAAAGTGAAATCATTGAAAACCAGGCTGTATTGGAGGTAGGTATCATCCCTACTGTGGACAACAAAGACCGTATTGTTCCCAAAGCATTTATCGTTTTGAACCAGGAATATACACCCAACCGGAAAATGGCACTAGAGATTTTCCGCTTTATCCGCGACCACATGGCGCCATACAAACGTCCACGTTCCATCGAATTCATGGATGAGTTTCCGAAAACCATCAGTTCCAAAGTTATGCGGAAGGACCTGCGTGCTTATGATGAAGAACTGAGAAAAGAGGGGAAAACAGGTAAATATGAATTCTTTGAATCGGAGTTTGCCAAGGAGCTGAATCTGAGGAAAAGGAAGTAAATTTGCCTTTACAATCTGAAACATGGACATCAACAGGGAAGAAATTACAGGAATCATTCTTGCCGGTGGCAAAAGCAGCCGCCTTGGAAAAGATAAGGGGCTTTGTTATTTTAAAGGGAAAAGTCTGGTTTCGTATGCCATTGAGATTTTAAAACCACTTTGTGGCAAACTTATGATTTCGGCCAATCATTTTCCAGAAAAGTATGCTGATTTCGGCCTTCCGGTTATTTCCGATGAAATAAAAGATATTGGTCCGATGGGTGGCATCCATGCCTGCTTGAAGAAATCAAAAACACAGCATAACCTCATCCTTTCGTGCGACACCCCTTTCGTAAACACGAATGTTTTTCACCTTTTATTGAAAGAAGTGGAGAATTTCCAAGTCGTTTGCCCGGCACACGAAACTTTCCTACTGGAGCCGTTGAGTGCATATTACAACACCAATATTTTGGGTGATATGGAAGAAGCTATCCGCAAAAAGGAGTACAAAATGATGCGCTTTTTTAAACATATCCGGTTCAAATCGGTGAATATTGACAACAGGCTGCCTTTTTTCAAGGATTATCTTTTTTTGAATTTGAATACACCGGAAGACTTAAAAAAGGCGGAGGGGCTAACGCAATGAACCATGATGGCACAACATCAGGATATGCATGACAACTCCTAACAACCTGAATTCGATATAAGATTTGTCTGACAAATAATTTCAATTTTTTATTTTTGGCCGTCGGCTATTTTGCCAAAAACAGAAAATAATCTTTCAAAACCTGTGCATTTTCAACTTCGGTGGTGAAAATTTCCAGCAGTGCCGGCCGGCTGTCTTCACTATAAAACTCAGGGAGGCAAGATTTTAGCCCGGTTTCATTTTCGGCTTTAAAATAACGAATGTCGAAAGCTTTGGCTATCAACTCTGCTTTCCAGTGGTGGGTGGCAGCAAAAAACTTTTCGCGCTGGACACTGGTATCCGGACCGGGGATAAACCGAAAGATGTCGCCGCCACCGTTATTGATAACAATAATTTTCAGGTTGGGTGTCAGGTATTGGTTCATCAGGGCATTGGAGTCATAGAAAAAGCCCAGGTCGCCGGTGATGATAGTATTGATTTTTCGCGTATTGGCAAAAGCAGTACCGGCAGCGGTGGAAACCTGTCCATCGATGCCGCTGACCCCGCGGTTGGAATAATAGTGAAACTTTGCCAGGCTCCCAAAAAGCTGGGCATAACGCACGGGCGTGCTGTTGCCCAAATGCAAAAGTGTGTTTTTGGGTATTTCGCGAAACAAAATCTCATACATCTTTAAATCACACCAACTGGTTTTAGATAAAAAAACGGCGCCTTTTCTTAAAACCTGAGCTTTGTGTTTTTGCCAGAAGTTTCTGTAATAGCTTTTGGTTTCAACAAGATATTCTTTTTCATCGGAGAGAAAATCTGCCGCTTCGGCCTGTATTACACCACTCAGACAAAAGTATGTGTCTCGTTTATCACCGGAAGGCGAAATGTGCCAGTGGTTTTTGGCCGGATATTTCCGAAGTAATTTTTTTATCTTTTTCGACACAACGGATGTACCAAAAGTAATGAGCATTTCCGGCTGAAAATCAGCCATTTCCCCTTCAGTAATTTCCGTGATGAGATTGTCTATTTCATCCATGAAGGCCGGAGAATGTAGATTGGAGGTGACTTCGGTCATCACGGCAACCTGTTGAAGCCCCGAAAGATGCTGTAAAATCGCATTTAGTTTTTCGGAAGGCATCCCCTGACCGGCAAGGATAAGTGTTTTCCGGCTTTCACGCCAGTGTTGCAGAAATAGCTGCCGGGCATTCTTGTCAACAAGAGGTTGATTTACAAAAGTGTCTGAAACTTTACCGGTTTCCGGCCGGCTGGTAAGTCCGTAAAGAGGCTCATCGAAAGGGATATTGATGTGTACCGGCCCCGGTTCGGGAAACCGTGTTTGGTCAATGGCCTCGTTTATGAGTAGGATGGTCTTCTCCTTTTCTACCTCCGAAGTTATTTCGAGCGGCAATGAATAGGTTTTTTTGATAAAGTTGGCAAAAACATTCTCCTGCCTGATAGTTTGCCCATCACCCATGTCAATAAGGTGCTGTGGACGGTCGGCGGTGAGTATGAGCAATGGAATTTTCTGATAATAAGCCTCGGCAATGGCAGATGAATAATTAAGTACAGCACTTCCTGATGTACAGGCTATGGCCACGGCACGTTGTTTTTGCTGTGCCATACCAAGGGCAAAAAAGGCGGCACTACGTTCGTCCACCACGCTTACGGCCTCAATATTAGGATGCTGCGTAAAGGAGATGATAATAGGAGCATTGCGTGATCCTGGCGAAAGCACAATTTCCCGAAGGCCTTTTTTAACAAAAATATCTACCAGCAGGCTAATGGTTTTTTTATCGGAAGTCATGGGGCAAAGTTGCGCATTTTTTCCAAAACCGACAAGAGGGTAACCGATTTGTCTTCTGTTTCCTGCCACTCTTTTTGCGGACTGGAAGCAGCGGTAAGCCCTCCGCCAACATAAAGTTCAACTTTATCTTTTAAAAAGCGGGCACAACGCAGGTTTACAAAAAGATGCGCTGTGTTCTCCCTCTGCCACGGACCCAGAAAACCGGTATAAAAAAGCCGTTTGTGTTTTTCCGTTTCGCTGATAAGCTGCCAGGCTTTCTCTTTGGGCAAACCGCATACAGCCGGAGTGGGATGCAACGCTTTTACAAAACTTCCGGTTTTTCCGGACAAAGCCAAAGCCGGAAGGAGGAAGCGGGTACAGATATGGGCGAGGCTTCCGGCAAAAACAGTTTCCTCCGGTTGTATTTCATAGGTTTTTATACCCGTCTTTTTTATCTGTTCCTCCACAAAATCCGTAACAAAAGCCTGTTCCTTTTTCTCTTTTTCTTCCCAATACAGCGGTTTGTCATCAAAAGTCCGTTTTTGTGTTCCTGCCAGCGCCATAGTTTCGTAAAAATTGCCATTGCGCTTTAGCAATATTTCAGGGGTGGCACCTGTCCAAACTCCTTCACCGGGAAGGTGAAAAAGGTAAACAAAGGCTGTGGGATACTCTTGCTTCAACGTGTCAAAGAACAGGTCGAAATCGAATTCCGGTGGTACTGGTTTTTTCACAATCCGCGACAGTACCACTTTCTGAGCTTCACCTTTTTTGATTCGGCTTACAACCTTTTTTACATCCCGTAGGTAGTTTTCTCTGATGATGACAAAATTATTTCTTTCCGGAAGTTGGAACTCCTTGTCCGGTAAAAGATTTATTTTATCAGATAGATCTTTGGCTTCTTGTGTGTTATGCGAAATTAAATTCTTCTTAATTAAATAAGCTTTCCCGGTCTGGTAAACGTCAAAAGGGGCAATGACAAATCCTTGTTGTTGTTCCAGCTCTTCCAAAGGAAATTGTTGAACATGCTGGGATGTCTGAACAAGGAAAACCGGTTCCCTTTCGCCGGGAAGGCGGTAAACCACAAACGGCAGATTTTTGAGAAGGAGTTGGCGGATCAGCATGAAAAAACAGCTTTAAATCAGGATTGGGGCTCCTTTTTCTTCACAACAAAAATGGACACACGGCAAGTGGAAATCAAGCGCTCCTGTTCGTCTTTTACATCCACATTCCAGATATGGGAACTACGTCCGCGATGCATAATCACAGCCTCGCCAATGACCCAGCCGCTACGGGCACTTCGCACATGGTCAGCAGAAACATGCTGCCCTTTCACATCATACTTCTCACGATCAACTATCAATGCCGAGCCAATGCTGGCCAGTGTTTCGGCCAATGCCAGTGTGGCTCCGCCATGCAAAATACGCATAGGCTGAAAAGTCCGCTTATCCACCGGCATACGGGCTTTCATGTATCCTGCGCGTACTTCAATATATTCTATCCCAAGCTGCTCCATGAGTGTTCCTTTGTTCATTTCGGACAACGCGGCGATGTCAAAAGATTCCTGTTCCATTAGTTTTGATTTAAAAGCAAAGATACAGTTTTCAAAGTTCCCAGCTTCGGGTGTCCATACCCAAAGGTTACAAAGAACGCTACTGCACCAACAGCCTGGTATTCACCACAATAGCTTTGTTTTTCTGAAAATCATACAATGTCAGTTTCCGCAACTCATAATAGTTGACCCAGTAATCACGCAATGTTTTGAAATAGTTCAACCGGGCATTATCGTTATCAATCTGAGCATTGTTAAGCTCCAGTACATCGTTTACCTTGCCAATAAGGTATCGTTCGTGGGTCACCACATACCGTTTTTGTGCAACAGTGTCCGATTTGGCAGCTATGGCCAGTTGTTTTTTCTGCATGGCAAACTGCATTACGCTCAGGTAAATATTTTGTTCAAAATCAATCTTATCCTGTTGAACAGCCGTCTTTACCAGCTCCTGATTCGACTCGGCTATTTTGATTCCTCCTTTTGCTCTCCCCCAGTCAAGTAGCGGCAGTACAATACCCATGCTCACCCGTTCCTGATTCAAAGGGTATCTATAAGCCTCCTGAAGTGTATGCGACGTCTGTGAAAGTCCGAAGCTGGCGTACAGATTCATGTCGAAACGGCCGTTCATCCTGGCCATATTCAATTGGCTGGCCGCCTCCAACAGCCGCTGGGTAAATGCCAGTGAGGTGGAAGTGTTGAGTTTGGCTTCTTCAACGGCTTTGCTCACGGAAACGTTAAAAAAAGATGTCAGCAGTGGCGGAATAAGTTCTATCCTGTCACTACCCGTCAGGCGCAAATAGGATTTAAAGCGGAAAAGTTTGTCGTTGTAATCAAGCTGTGCCTGCTCCACCGATGCATCAGCTTTTAGGAAATTCAATTGAAGTTGCAACAAATCATTCTCGGCAATTTTTCCAAGGTTATAACGTCCCTTGGCGATTTTGTAAAGTGTATCGTAGTTGTGGTAATTTTTTTTTGCTATTTCACGTTCAATTTGTGCGGAGAGAAACGAAAAAAAATAGTTAGTGGCTTTTATGGCAATATCTTCTTCGGATTCCAAATAAGTCCGTTTGGCTTCTTCGTATTTTAACGGTTCTATTTTTTTACTCCATTTGTAAGGGTTGTAAGTAAAAATAGGCTGTTTTATACCAATATTTATCATATTACTGAGGTATTGCCGGGTAGTGGTATCGGTGAAAAAGTTGTCCATTCGTTGCAAGCCGGTATTCACAAAAATCTCCCCACCGGTAAGTCCTATTTTCTGGTTTAGAGAAAGCCCCAGCGAATAGTTTGTGACACTCTGCGATGCGTAAGAAATGGTTCCATCTGGAGCAGAAATAGCGTTAATACTCCTGTTGATATCGGGCAGGGTGGCCGAAAGGTTCAGCGCAGGCAGGTAGGTGGCCTTGAATGTGCGGTACTGCCAGTAACTTTTCCGGAAACGGTGTTTAGCCATAAGCGCGTCCGGCGACTGCTTTTGTGCAATGTGAATCACCTCCGCCAGCGTGTAACGTTTTACGGATTGTGCAGGCAGCAAACTTGTATTTAGAATGATAAGTATCAGAAATATGATTCGTTTCATTTATTTGAAAGTTATAAGGTTAATTTTTCTGTTTTTCAAAACAGGTCAATAATCCCGAATAGACTACAAAGGTAAGGAGATATATTTATCTCAGAAAAACATCAGAATCTGAAAAATCATTTCTAAAAAAGTGTAATATATGTATATACCAGAGCTCGGCATAAGGTTTTCCTCACAGAAAGCCGATGGAGCCAGAGCATTTCTCAAAAATTCACCGCCTAACTTTAGACGTCTTCATTATCAGAGAAATTCTTGGATGATTTTCGATGTGCTTTTCTGTAAACCATTCCTATAACTATCAAAATAACAGTTACCAGTATGAATAACCAAACAGCTATAGCAAAGAATTGCCGGGCTGAGGGGGGAGACTGTATTTTTGCACGGTTAATATCATTTAGATACAGAACATAGGCTTCAATACTCGCTATTTCCGGTTGCGTTAAAGCATAGGACTCCCCATAGTTATACATTTTTAAAGCAGGATGGGTTCCGGCAGGCACCACACCATGTTGGATAAACCGGTCAATATTATCAGCAAATTTTTGAGGATCATTATTGAACAGCACCTTACTTATAGGGTTTAACCGGGGAACTACCTTTAGGAAAGACCCTGGATTACTAACGCCTCCCCTTCCTTCAACACCATGGCAAGCTTCGCAATAATTCCTAAATAATTTACTTCCAAGTGCGACATTACCGATAATTGAAGCTGCCTGTCCGGGATGCCCGAGGCTTTTCAATGTTTTTGCCGTTCTGGCCTCCCATGAATAGGAATCTTCCTTATCGTTTTGAGATTGCGCTACCGCCTGTCCCTTTTTGTTCTTTAAAATATAACCAGGAAGGGAATCAATTTTATTGGGAGGCAGGGGAAGTAATTTCGGATGCGGACTTAACAAATAAGCTGTCAACTCTTTTAGTTGCTTATTAGAAAAGTTGGTATAGTCGGGCATCACTGAATTCTTATAATGAACTTTTGAGTTGGTAATCTGTGTCACCAGCCACTTCTCGGAACGTCTCCTTTCATGCTCGTTAGTTAAATCAGGACCTACTTTTCCTCCAACACCACTAATAGCATGACAAGCCGTACAACCACTGGTTTCAAATACCTTTTTCCCCTTGATGGCTACGGCAGATAATTTTATAACTTTTTTCTCCTTTTTGGAAGCTACCAAAGCCTGTTTGGCGGGTTTTTTACTTTTAGCACCCGGAGGTTTACTAAAGTATCCTAATAAGGTAAAAGTGAAAATAAAGGTCACCATGATAAAGCCACCAATCATCATTCCCAGTCGCCTGGCCGGATTGTATGATTTTTTCCGGTCAATAAAAGGGACCAGAATAAACAATATTAAGATAAGAGAAGGGATACCAACCGTACCTATTAATTCCGCTGACCCGACAAAGCTTTTTAATAATTGGTATAAAAATAAAAAGTTCCATTCCGGTTTCGGTAGAAAAGCGGCATCACTCGGGTCGGCAGGACCTGTAAAAGGAGCAGGAACGTATGCCGAAAGGCCTATTAATAAAAGAAGTATTAACCCGCTTACCATAAGGTCCTTGGCCACCTGCCCGGGCCAAAAGTTTTCTATTTTTGTTCGCTTTGACTCTTCCCAGGGGCCGACACTACCAAACTGCCTGAATGCCATAAGATGGAATGCAACAAGTAAAAATGTAATCCCGGGAAGAATAGCAACATGGAACGCGAAAAATCTGGAAAGGGTTAATTGGCTCATTGTTATGCCTCCTCTTAAGAAACCAACCAGAAAATGGCCGATAAAAGGTACTGTGCCAGCTATACTGGTACCCACTTCGGCTGCCCAATATCCTCTCTCATCCCAAGGTAATGCAGCGCCGGTAAAGATTAAACCGACCGTTAATAAAAGTAACACAATCCCAATAAGCCAGGTGAGCTCACGGGGTTTCTTATAAGCTCCCCATATAAAAACGCGAATAATATGTAATGCGATTAATACAGCCATAAGGTTGGCGCCCCAATAGTGGATGCCCTGTATCAGCCAGCCATAAGGGACAAATATGCGGAGATAACTTAAACTATCATAAGCATGATCTACAGTGGGCACATAATAAAACAGTTGCCATACCCCCGTAATTACCTGTAATGCAAACACAAATAATGTAGCGCTTCCCAGTGTGAAAAAGAAACTGGATCCCCCGGGAATCTTTTCATCAAAAGCAGAATTAAACATATCTTCGATAGAAAATCTGTCGTTTATCCAAGTGTATATTTTAGATTTCATTTTGTTAACTTCAACTATATTTTAATATCCAATTAATATCTTTTGAGGAATACCCAACTCAAACCGCTCATATAGCACGTACAGCATGTCATCACTTTTGACTTCGGTGGGTAAAGTATCCAATCCCCGGGGCGCCGGGCCGGACACAACCGCACCTTCAATCGTATAAACGCTGTTATGACAAGGACAAATAAATAATTCCTGTTCCTGATTCCAAGTATAACGACATCCAAGATGCGGACATATTGGGGAAAAGGTTTTTAACTTATTGTCAGGTTTTTTTACCACCCATACATCTTCCTGAACATTGGTTTTAATATACGCATCCCGATCCATTTTTGTAAAACTATATTTAGACGGCTTTTTAACCGGAAAGAATGAATTAGGAATATTTTTAACCGGTAATAACATTGAATATGTCTTATTAACAAAAATTCTCCCTTTACTAACAATAGAGTCAATTAAAGGGTATCCTAACAAAAATGCAATGGTTGCTCCAATCCCAGCAGTAGCAGCCTTAAAGAAACTACGCCTTGAAAGACCTTTATCATTATAATCGTTGTTTTCCATGATAAAAATTAATTATTTAGTGAATTTTATTTGTCTTGTCTTTCTTGTTTTTTTAAATATTATTTAAAGATATTTCTCCTTTATGGGCCTATATGTGACTAAAGTCACACACGACGTCTTATGGCTGAAAGCATACCGTTTTAAAGAAGTGGTCTAAAGCAAAATAAATGCCTTGTTTATAATTTTTCTAAATTAACCGACTCCTTTTATAGCAATAAACACTAAGTAATTGTAGATTAGGCCGGAAGAATTAATAAGGGTATTATTATCAAATCTTATCACTAATTATTAAAGGAATCTGTAGAAGATTCCCTCCGAAAGTGAAGCTGTTTTTATTCGGTTTATCCATAATTAATAATACACTTTCTGCCTATCTATAAATATTATTACATTTTTGGCAAATCATAGTTTAATGGACAAAATTTGTGAAAAAGATTTTCCACCAAAATCATGCCAGTTTAAAAAACTTCTTACATTTGTGATACTATAGAAACAGAAATATAATCGTTTAACCATGTTAAGGCAACGTCTGCAACAGAAATTATTACAGAAGCTTTCGCCACAGCAAATTTTGTTAATGAAGTTGCTACAGGTGCCTGCCAACGAATTAGAACAACGTGTAAAACAAGAGATTGAAGAAAATCCTGCACTTGAAGCAGATGCCCTTGATAATCGTGACGAGGAATATCCCGATGCTGAAAACAATGAGCCGAATGAGGCCGCCGAAGTACAGGAAGCCGGGGAAGAAATTCAGGATGACTTCGATATGGATGATTATTACAAAGGCGAAGATGAAATTCCTGAGTACAAGCTACAAACCAACAATTACAGCCGGGATAATGACCACAAAGAAATTCCTTTCTCCACAGGCATTAGTTTTCACGAACTACTGATACAACAGCTTGGCCTGCAATATCTGGATGAGCACAAACTGCAAATAGGACAATATATCATTGGTAATATTGATGATTCGGGTTATCTTCAACGTTCTGTTGATGCCATTATAGACGATTTGGCATTCATGCAAAATATCAATGTAAAAAAAGAAGAGGTAGAAGAGGTACTAGCTGTTATTCAGGAGTTTGATCCTCCGGGTGTGGGCGGACGGAACTTGCAAGAGTGTCTGCTCATCCAGCTAAAACGAAAGATGAAAACCGAAAATAATGAGTCTCTCGATTTGGCTTATAAAATAGTTAAACGATACTTTAACGAGTTTACTAAGAAGCACTACCAGAAGATTATGAAACGGGCAGATATCACTGAAGAACAGTTGAGAGCAGCTATAGATGTTATCCTGACACTTAACCCAAAACCCGGTAATTCGTTGGTGGAAACTTCCCGCAATAATCAGTACATTATTCCCGACTTCACCATTAACAACAACGGTGGGGAGCTGGAACTTACTCTGAACTCATGGAATACTCCCGAACTGAGGGTGAGCCATACATACGCCAACATGATGCATGATCTGGCCAATGGTAAACGGGGAAAAGCAGAGAGGGAGGCTTTTAGTTTTATCAAAAAGAAAATGGACTCGGCCAAATGGTTTATCGAAGCTGTAAGGCAACGACAAAATACGCTTTTCATTACCATGAAAGCAATTATGGATTATCAGCATGAATATTTTCTAACCGGCGACGAAACCCAACTGCGGCCCATGATTCTGAAAAATATTGCAGACATTGTAAACATGGATATCTCCACGGTTTCGCGGGTGGCAAACAGTAAATATGTACAAACACCATTTGGAACTTTCCTTCTGAAAAGCTTTTTCAGTGAATCGATGCAGAAAGATGACGGCGAAGAGGTCTCCACCCGTGAGGTGAAAACCATTCTGAGAGATTTGATAGAGGATGAGGACAAAAACAAACCACTTACCGATGAGCAGCTTATGAATTTGCTGAAAGAAAAGGGGTATCCTATAGCCCGCCGTACAGTTGCTAAATACCGTGAACAGCTTGGTATTCCTGTTGCCAGGTTACGTAAGGAGCTGGGGGTATAGTATTAAAATCTTAAAGCCATAATAGAAAGATATATTGATGGAAAAAAAAATTGCCCGAGCACTCTCCGTACTCTTTCATCCGTTACTGGTGCCAACGTATTTCCTACTGATTTTATTTCAGCTACCCTTTTACCCACTGCTGAATTTTTCGGTGAAAATAAAAACCATGGTGCTGCTTTTTGTCTTTGTTTTAACTTTTGTCCTTCCTATACTGGTGGTTACAGGCATGTGGTTTCTCAAGCTGATAGATAGCCTGGAAATACGGCGCCGGCATGAACGTATCTTCCCCATGATTGCCATTACCATCTTTTTCTATATTGCTTTTTATTCTCTAAAGCAGCTCTCTATTTTTCAGCTGGCTACCATTTTTATGCTTGGCTCAACAGTACTGGTATTGTTGGGACTGGGATTCAATTATTTCTACAAGATTAGTCAGCATATGATTGCCTGGGGCGGGCTTACAGGTGCACTGGTTGCCATGGGAATTGGATTACATATACCGCTCTACTCCTGGCTTTTCGGTGTAATTTTGATTTCCGGAATTACAGGTTATACCCGGCTGAAAACAGCATCACATACCCCTTTTGAAATTTACAGTGGATACCTACTTGGCATGTTGGTTATGGCAGTATTGTTTCTAACACTTTAATACTGCTTTTTTATCATGAAAAAATGCGGTCTGTTAAAATGGGGTAAGCGTTATCCCCAGCGACATGGGATGTAGTGCAGGCCCGTGCCCTACTCTGAAAACAGGCCCCAGCGCGTAAGAGAAAAACAGATTAAACGACTTGTAACCGAAACGAAGAGTCGGGCTGTAGGAGAAACTATTTAACTGGCTGATTTTTTTCCTTTTGATGACCTGAAGCGAACTGCTTGTCCCGGTACTGCCAACATATTTCTCTTTACTGTCAATTAGATACCCCAGTTTAAAGCCGAGGCCTATCTTAATACCTGATTTGCTTTTGAACCGCAACTCCATAGGAACTTCAAGGTAAGTTACAGACAACTTGGTACGCTTCAATTTTAAGCCACTGGCAACCGGGACATATTTAATGGTGTCAGCTTTAACATTTTCAATAGTACTGTTCTTACTATACATACTATGGTTGCCAATACCCAGCCCAATACCAAAAGTAAACTTCTTGCTATTCCCAACTTCGAGGTTGTAAGTAATGTAAGTATTGGCTGAAGGATTAACCGTGCCGATGTTAACATCCGCAGGCACATTAAACCACATATCGGTAAAAACATCAAAACCTACCGTTACTTTTTTCATAGCACTTGTGCTAAGTGACTGTGCCTTAACCGATGGGGAAGATATTAGAATGAGAAAAAGAAAGATACCTATTGTTATACGTTTCATGTTTTTCATTTTTAAATTTTTACAAAGATATAACAAATCATCTACGTTTTTATTGTCTGATTAGGTTATCAAGCAGCTTTTTTACCTTGTCGGAATTCCAGCGGGCAGCTCCTTTTTTTGTTAAAACCACTTTTCCCTGTTTCGAGATGATAAATGTAGAAGGAATACTCCTGGTTGAGAAGTCATGCGGGACATAGCTGTAACGGTAAAAGGGCATATTCTCGTAGTGGTACTTTTTGGCAAAGGCTTTCACTTTGTCCGGCGGTTCATCCGAAAGGAGTAAAAAATGTACTTTACCTTTGTACTGTTCGTAGAGTTCCTGAATACCGGGTAGTTCGGCACGGCAGGGCGGACACCAGGTAGCCCACATATTTACAAATACGGGCTTACCCATCAGGTCGGAAAAGAGAACCGTTTTGCCGGACATATCCGTCAACTCCCACTTTTGGGTATTATCTGATAGTACGTATTGCTTGTCAGCGGAAAGGCTGGAAGGAGCAAAAGATGTCAGACGGATAAAAAAAGAAGAAACCGGAACCCGTGTTGTGGGAATAACCAGAAGAAGCACAATCCCCCAAAATAAAAAATCTGTGGCAATGGCAAAAGGTTTTCTCTTTTTGAAATAGTTTTGAAAATAGTGCTTAATTTTTTCAAACATAAAGTTGCTTTTGTGTAAACTATAAGTATTCTCTAACCTGGATAAACAGAAACAGACAAATTCAAAACTACAAGACCCAAATAAATTCTAATCATCAAAACACCAAACAATTGGGTTTCTGTTTGAAAATTGGTTTTTTCGAGTTTGTGATTTATTTGTTTTTTTGTAAATTGTACTTTGTGGTTTTCTGCCAAAAAACAGACAAATATTAAAATTGAGAGCCTAAAATAGGGGGTTCGACAGATAAAAAAATTATTTCAGCCTTGAACGCCGATCCAGCAACTCATCAACCTGTTCAGGTGTGAGGTTGGAATTTTGCAATAGTTTATCAATTTCAGCAATTTCCTTTTCCGGATTGGTTGGGTTTTGTTGTATCTCATGAACCACAGGCACATCCGTATCAGGAGTAATCATCCATTCCTCTTCGCCAAGTTCGTCTCGGAGTTGCTTGATAAGTGTTTCTACCATTTCCTGAATAGAGTCGCCAAACTGTCCCTGCAGTTGGTAGGCAATTTGGTCTTTCATACTTTCGTAGTTGGTGAAAAACACTTTGAACTGTTCGACCATCATCTTGTTGATACCTGGAATGTTCTCCATTTCGGTATCCTGCTTTTCCATCAGCTTATTAAAAAGCCGGAAAAGTTCATCCAGTTCTTGTTTAAATTTTTCGATATCCATAGTGCGGCAAAATTACGAATAAAATAAAATCAAAATGAAGACGGAGGTTATTTTCCGGTTTAAAAAATCAACCTTACACGGGCTCCTCCATTGCTCAAATTATTAATTTGGATATCACCACCGTGGACATCCATAATAAGTTTAGTAACTTTTAAACTTAAGCCCACATTTTTATCATAATGCTGCTCTCCAAGCCCGAAGGGCTTAAATAACTGATCCAGAGCTTCCTGCGAAAACCCACGGCCATTGTCAGAACATTCTATTGACAGTTTTCCATTATCTTTCCATTCTTTTATATTGATGGTACCCTTTTGATTGGAATATTTTATGGCATTATCAATAATGCTGTTGAGAGCACGTTTAATAAGGGGTTGTTCTACTTCAATAACGGCATCATTCACTAGATTTTCTTTTACAACAGATATCTCTTTCGCTTTGGCGTTGACTTGATTTTCTTTAATACAGGCCTCAACAAGTTTATCCACTTCAATCTTTTCGGCAGTAACTTTATAACCTGCCTGCAATTGTGTAATTAAGAGGGCAGTCAGTGAAAAGTGTTCCAAACGGTCGGCTGAAATTTGGAGCATTTCCACAAAATCACTTAACTCCTTATCCTCGGCAAGTGAACTTTTTAAAAAATAGGATGCGCCAATGATACCATTTAATGGTGTTCTTATTTCATGACTTATCATTGTTAAGAAACTGTTTTTGGCTTCATCCAAACCCAGCAGCTCCTGATTGGCTTTTTCGAGATTCTTATAGGCTTCTTTTAACCTGGCTGTTCTTTCCTGAACTTTTTCTTCAAGAATTACATTCATGTTTTTCAGGATTTCACGTTGTGATTTGAGTTCTAACTGCGTTTTTACGCGTACCATCAGCTCACGTGCATCAAAGGGTTTTGTTAAATAATCCTGACCTCCCACTTCAAAACCTTTAATGATATCGTCTTTTTGAGTTTTTGCTGTCAGGAAGATGACAGGGATATCCTTGGTCTTTTCATTTGCACGTAGTCGCCTACACACTTCATAGCCATCCATTTCGGGCATCATAATATCCAGCAGGATCAAATCAGGAGGATCTCCTTCAAAGGCTGTTTCAAGGGCATCTTCACCACTAATGGCAATCTGTTTGTCAAAGTCTTCCAATAGTTCGACCAGGATATCAATATTCGCAGGTGTATCATCTACAATGAGAATGGTATTATCATATAAGTTTTCCATGAAGGCTTAAATTAAAGGTTTTTTAATTTTATTGAGAATTTTCATCGCGTTCTTAAAATCATATTTGTTCAGCTTTGTAACCATCTCATCGAATAAATCGCCTGATAAACCGGCATCTATTAGGTCTTTAAGTAAAGCTTTGGCTTTGGGATTCTTTCCTTTTAATAATCGTTCGAAATCAGGAATAATTTCCTTGACTAACTCAGTGTTTAATGGTTGCTTTTTGGCCTTATTCCCAAAAGCAAGCTTTGCCGAGATGCTTTCCAAAAGCACATTTATTTCTGCTTCAAGTTTATCCATCTCGTGCACAAATTTTTCTTGATTCTTCTCAAGGAGGCTTTCTTCAACAATTATTGTTTGTTCGTGTAAACGATTGGCGCCAACACTTCCACTCACGCTTTTTAAGGTATGTATTAACCGCCTTGCTGTATCATAATCTTCTTTATCGATGGCAGTCTTAACCTCAAAGACGATGTTTTGATTATTGTTATAAAACTTCTCGAGGACATTCAAATAAAGTTGCTTCTTATTGTTCATCCTTTTTAAAGCATCTGTAATACTCAACCCGGGGATATCTGGAATATCAATGTCAGCATCCTTTTCTTTAATTGCCGACTTATGTTTGGCAAATGGTTTATTCCCCGGTTTAACCCATTTGACCAGAGCTCCAAACAACTCATCCGGGTCAATGGGCTTGGTAACGAAATCCTGCATTCCTATCGAAAGGCATTTTTCTTTAATACCCATCATGGCATCTGCGGTCATGGCAATAATGGGAAGTTCTTTGGATCCTTTCAGTGTACGAATAACTTTTGTTGCTTCAAAGCCATCCAAAACAGGCATTTGAAGATCCATCAAAACGAGTTGATATTTACAAGTAGCGCCCTGTGCTTTTATTATATTAATAGATTCCTGTCCATTGTTTGCGATGTCAACGTTAAACCCGACATCTTCAAGCAGTTCTGTGGCTACCTGCTGATTAATTTCGTTATCCTCAGTCAGCAAAATATTCGCACCACGAATTTTTTCAAGGTTGTTTTGGTATTTAGATCCGGTTTCGAACTTATGTCGTTTTGTGCGGGCCTCTTTACCAAAAACATCCATGATAGTATCGAACAACATAGAATAAGTAACCGGTTTGTTCAGAAAAGCGTTAACACCTATTTTTTCAGCTTGTTCGACTATTTCTTCCCTACCGAAAGCTGATACCATAATAATCATGGGTGTTTTAATTTTTTTATCCTGTTTAATAATTCTGGAGGCTTCAATACCATTCATTTTCGGCATTTTCCAATCCATCAACACCAGTTTGTACGGATCTTTTTTATGTTTCACCAGTAATCCAATAGCTGCTTCGCCCGATTCAACGGCAGTAACGTTAAAAGAAAATGTTTCTAAAGCTTCGGTAAGGATTTCACGTGCCGTTGCATTGTCATCACAGATAAGCACTTTCATTCCACGCAAATCAATAGCCGGTGTATATTCTTTATTTTCATGATCTTTTTGCACACCCAATTCGGCGGTAAAGTAAAAAGTACTTCCGAGTCCTAGTTCGGAATCCAGCCATACTTCACCCTTCATCAATTCAGCCAATTTCTTACTAATGGCCAAACCTAATCCGGTTCCTCCGTATTTCCGGGTGGTGGACTGGTCGGCCTGTGAAAAAGACTTAAACATTTTCTTCTGTTGGTCGACAGACAGGCCTATTCCGGTGTCCCTTACACCGAATTTTAAGATGACTTTGTCTTTTACCCGCCTGACGACATCAACGGATATCACAACCTCACCTTTTTCGGTAAACTTAACAGCATTACTACAGAAGTTTGTAATGATCTGTCCAATGCGCAAAGGGTCTCCAATTAGGAACAGTGGAACTTTCTTGTCAATGTAGATTGCAAATTCCAATCCCTTTTCCATTGCCCTCTGGGATATTAAATTTGAAACCGTACCCAACACCTGATCAAGATCAAAATTGATTTGTTCAATATCAAGTTTTCCGGCTTCAATTTTAGAGAAGTCAAGGATATCATTAATAATTCCCAGTAACAACTGGGCAGATCGATCAATTTTAACCAAATAGTCAAATTGTTTTGGGTTAAGCTTGGTTTTTAATGCCAAATTTGATAGCCCGATAATAGCATTCATCGGGGTACGTATCTCATGCGACATTGTAGCCAGGAACTGGCTTTTTGCAATTGTGGCAGCTTCGGCATTATGTTGTGCAATGCTCAATTCTTCGGTACGCTCCCTTACCTTTCTCTCAAGATTCTGGCGCTCCTCTTCTAGCTCGGCTTCAACTTTCTTTTGGCTGGTGATATCTTTGGCTATGGTAGCAATGGCAACTGTTTTTCCTGATTCGTCCTTCAATTGTGAAAGAGTCAATAACACGGGGATATTATTTTTATCACAATCCCATCTTACTCCCTCAATATTGCGTACTTTTTCACCTCGTTTACAACGTTCCAGCAACTCTTCAGCCTGACTGTGAAATTCCGGCGGGACGAGTGTCTTTATGGGTTTGCCAATAAGGTCTTCGCGCTTAAATTTGTAGGCATTTTCTGTCTCATAATTCAGATCAACAATGTTACCATTAAGGTCTTCTATTATTATAGGATCCGAGGCATCCATGAAGACTTTTGATGTACGACTTTTTTCCTGGACCTCTTTAAGTGCAGCTTCGGCTTGTTCTTTTGCATTTTTAAGCTCCTTTTGTGTGTTTTTCAGATCAGTAATGTCGATAATAGTTCCATCAAGAATAACAGGATTTCCTTCCGAATCATATTCTGCCTGGCCTTTTTCAAAAAGATATCTAACTCCTCCCGTACTATCAAATATTCGGTATTCAACAGTATATGACTCATGATTATCAATAGCTTTTGAAACAATTTTATTAAGCATTTCAAAATCATCGGGGTGAATAAGACTTTCAAAGGTGCGAATTTTGTTTTGGGTAAAATCGGATGCCGGATAACCTGTCAGCTTTTCGACTTCTTCACTTATAAACAAAGTAGTTCGGTCTTTGTTTAATAAACATTGGAAAACAGTTCCTGGAATTGTATTTACAAGGGTTTTAAGTTGTGCTTCATTTTCTTTGATTTTCTCTTCTGTTATTTTTTTCAACGTTATGTCCTGCATAACCCCCAATACATATAATGGATTGCCCTCTTCATCTCTTATTACATCGCCTACAGAATGGATCCAGATTATCTTACCATTGTCTTGTTTTTTGTAAGGGAATTCGATGTCGTACTTGATTTTAGGGTCTTTTAGTGCTTTTTGCATCAGATCTTCTGCTGCCTTCGCAATTATAGGATCTCCTTCATTTAAACCCTTTAACCAGGTATTTCTGTCATAGACATTGTCCGCTGTTTTTTTTAGGCCAAAAAACTGATTGCATCTTTCAGAAAACGTGATCTTTCCATCTGATTTGATATCAAAAGTCCAGAACACAGATTTAGACAAGGCAAGCGCCCTGTCAGAAAGGTAATTAATTTTTGATAATTCTTTTTCAGCCTTTTTCTTTTCTGTGATATCATTCTTTACTGCAATAAAGCTTGTTATTTTACCCTTTTCATCAAGAACGGGTGAAATTGTAGCGCTTTCCCAAAACTTTTCACCATTTTTCTTTTTATTTATAATTTCACCATTCCATATTTTACCGGAAGAAAGCGTTTCCCACATACTATTGTAAAATGCTTCTTGATGTTCTCCTGATTTCAATATACGTGGGTTTTGACCTATGGCTTCATCATACGTATATCCGGTAACTTTAGTAAAGTTTGGATTTACATATTGAATTGCCCCTTTAACATCAGTAATTACTACTGAAACAGGACTTTGTTCAATGGCTGAGCTTAGTCTTTTTATCTCTTCTTCCGCCAGCTTACTATGGGTGATATCCTGAACTACACCATACATGAATAAAGCATTGCCTTCCTTGTCCCTTGTTACCTCACCAATGGCTCTGACCCATACTATCTTACCGTCAATTGGCCTTTTATAGGGATAGATTGCATCATAATTTTCTATTTTTCCATCTACTGCCTCCTGATATATTTCTCTGGTTTGGCGTGCTATGTTTTCGTCTGCCTCTGCAATTCTGGAATACCACTCATCCACAAGATGATATTTCCAATCTTTAGTAGGTAATTCCCCAAAAATACGGGATGCCTTTTCTGATGAATAATAGTATTCAGGAGATGAATAATCAATATGCCAAAACCCTGAATTTGTTAAAGTTAAAGCATTATCTGAGAGCATATTTAATTTCCTGATATCCTTTTCAGCTTCTTTTCTTTCAGTAATATCCCGCATAATACCAATGGCGTTCCATTTTCTTTTGAGTATCATCGCGCTAATCGAAACTTCAACAGGAAACTCGTTGCCATCCTTTCTCAGTGCCACCGTTTCAACGGTATTACTTATAAGTGGCCCGTCACCCGATTTAAGAAATTTACGAAATCCTATAATATGATCCTTATAATATCTATCAGGGACAATAATTTTATGAAGTTCCTTTCCGATAGTTTCCTCTTCTGACCATCCGAAGATATTTTCAGCAGCAGCATTCCAAAAACTAACGTTCCCCTTGTCATCCATCATGATAATAGCGTCTTTAGCAGAGGAGCTAATACCCCTGAACTTCTCTTCATTTTCCCTAATTCTATGATTGGATCGTTGTGTGATGAATTGAAAAAGAATTAGAAAGATAATGGAAAGGATTAAGGTTACCCCTAACAGCCCCAAAGTAATTGTTCTTGTATTATAATAGGGTTGCATAGCCTCCGCTTCATCTATTTCTGTAATAAACCCAATGTTCAGGTCATTATCCCACAACCAGGCTCCTATCACGGGAACGCCCCTGTAATCTCTGTAACCCTCAATATTACTACCTGACTTTTTCCTTTTTAGCTGTTGTACCGCGTAAGTAAATGGTTGCTGGTTACGAGGTAATGCGGGTTTAAATCCTTCAACAAGATCTCCCCCCGGATTTCGTATTTGTATATTCAGCAAACTGGATTCACCAGCTTTAAGTAATCCTATTTTTAATAAAGCTTTGGTGAACCGACTTTCGGTTATCATGTAACCGGAGCTGTTAACACAATATGTCTCACCGGAGTTTCCAAACCGTCCTGTTTGTGTGATCGTTGAAAACTCTTTAAACGGATTGATACGGACACCTAATGCTGCAATGATTTTCCCGGAATGATTTCTGATGGGTGTTAAAACAAACATTGCAGGATAGCCTTCAACTAAATTACCACGTTTGTTTGGTAGAGGAACACTTGAACGCATGGGCGGAATAATTTGTACTTCACCATTAAATACCTTGTCAAACCGGGCTTTGTGTGAGATTGCCATAATATTTGTATCCCCGACATTATTATTCTGTGTGGAGACAAGATTAATATAATTACGAGAGATTATAAAAACTCCTGACACATCATGTTGTTTTAGCCTGTTTGTAAAGAATTGGCAAAGCTTTTTTTGAGATTTTGACGTTATAAGAGATTCCTTATCTGCCAGAATTGAATCTATCTGTTCGGTTTGATTAACTATTGTTTTATTTGAAGCCCAGTCATCTGCATATTCAAAGTATTTTTTAAACCATATATCCTTCATGGCTTGATGCGTTGAATTTAAAACAGATTGAACTGCTACTCCTGTATTCTTGCGGACTTCTTTCTCATATCTGCCCAATAAAAGAAATGCAATAAGAAAAGTAATTGATAAAAACCCGAAAAGTGAAACCACCTTAAATATGTTTTTTTGTTTTTGAGATGGATTCAATTTTGATGTTCGATCCAGAAACGATTTTGAAAAAAACGATAGCTTTATCATTTTGTAATTATTAGAGGTTTAGGTATAATAAAAGGCAAAAATCTCATATACAACTATTATATTTTCATGTATGCTACAGATTCTCAATTAGATATTTAGAAGCTTCTCAATATTATTGAATAATATTAAAGTAATATCTAAATCATATTTATTTTTTCACCATCTTCATTAAATCTTCAAGCTCCCGGGTCAACCTGATATTCCTCATGTCTTTTAACAGGGTTTTGACTGCTGTATGTATTCAGGGCAAAGAGGGCTAAAGAGATACAAATGTAAAACATAAAATCAATATATACTAATTGATTTATTTGGTAGAAGTTTGTCGGATAGTGCATCCGCTCACTGACAACTTTCAGGGTAAATATGAAGCCGCCTTATTACACTTGTTTTCCGGGATTAATCATTTTCCTTTCTGAGGATAATATTTTGATACTTTTGTACTGTTAGCGTGCTCTGTTTTTAAATCCGGCATAAATATTTGATTATGAGAAATAGGATACTCTTTCTTTTGATACTTTTTCTGCATTTGCAAAGCTTTGCTCAGCATACTAATTCTTTCATTTCGTTACGTAGTGGTGTTTCAATACCGTTGAAATCTTATCATTCTCATGATCTGGAAAAAGGGAGTTTTACAACTTCAGGAATAAATATGAGTTTAGATGGTGCTTGGTTTTTCACGACACACTTTGGTGCAGGAGGACAAGTCGGACTTAATTTGCATCCCGTAGATGTATCTGCTTTAGCAAGGGCAAAAGTGAAAGCAGACCCATTCTTAAGTGACCTCACCATCCGGTCAGACCCCTTTCGCATAATTAATGCCGCACTGGGAATTTATACCCGTTGGAACATTGGGAAAAGCTTCTCGGTGAATGCCAAGCTTCTGGGAGGAATATTATGGGTAAACACAGCTTACCAATTATATAAGCCAACCTATTTTCTGACCGGTCCCGATTATTATGAGATTACCACTGCCAAAGACCATAAACTTATCCTTGAGCCCGGTATTGGCTTGGAATACAAGATATTTCCCTGTTTCGCCTTAAAAGCAGAGGTTGAGTTGTTGAGCCGTACTATGCAGTTTGGGTTTAACACATGGAAGGGGGTGCGTTACGAAAGGAAACGCATTGGTTTTATAAATACTGTTATCGGTTTTACGCTCTTACTTTAGTCGTTAAAAAGGCCCTTCTTTGTTCAGCTCATCTCCTTATCAGGAATGTTGTTATCCTTTTTTACTTATATCTGACAAAACATCTTTCTTCAAAATCTTGAAATAATTTCCCTTGTAATCAATGATGCCGTCATCTTTAAATTTTTTTAATGTTCTGATAGCACTTTCACTGGTCATGGAGGACATGTTTGCAATATCTGACCGGCTAAGTGACGTAGTAAATTCCTGACTTTGATAGACCTCCTCGGAGATATAAATCAGCGCATCGGCAAGCCTGCCATTCATGTGTTTGTGTGTCAGGCTTTTTAACTTATCAAACAAATCAATAATTCTCTGATTCAAATAGGCAATCAGATTAATAGCAAATGGCAGGTTCGATAAAACAAGCCGTTTAAAAAGATTAATGTCAATAAAGCAGGCTTCTGTGTCCTCCAGTGCTACCACTGAGAAATGATGACGGAAGTCGGTATTAAACCCCGGCCCGCCAATAATGTCGGGCTGTTTTAGTATATTCAGGAGAATTGTCTGGCCATTAGACCCTTCCAGTAATATTTTTGTTTTCCCCTCTATGATATAGATGATATGCGTGAGGGTACCGCCCTGCTTGAAGATTGTTTCCCCTGCTTTAAAATGCACAACAAACCGATTTGCATCTACTGCTTTTAATTGTTCCTTGTTTAGCGAATTAAAAAAAACAGGCTTGGCATCACATCTATTTGCTTCGTTTCGTACTTCCGGCTTATTTAAATCCATTGGTTAGCCTTGATATATTATTTTGCAAAAATTATTCGATAAGGTTGACAGGCAAAATGAAAGATTCAAATTTAGAAACTAATCATTAGTTGATATATATCATATTGTTTTCCAAAAATAAACATTTTTTAAAGAACAAACATCATATGACAAAACATTAAATGAATTCTTTTTGATTTAGATTTGTGTTAACATTCATTAATAATCATTAACAAAGTTTAACAATTTAAAAAATACAAGCTATGGAAAAGAAAATCTCTTCTTACTTTATGCTCATACTCTTACTCGCCGCGGGATTAATAACGTCATGTACTAAAGTTGGGCCAGCGGGCCCTCCGGGTAAAGATGGAACCAATGGAACCGATGGAACTGATGGAACGGCAGGTTGTATCCAGTGTCACGATAACTCTCAGGTTATCCTGGCAAAATCATTACAATGGGAGGCTTCGGTACATGCCACAGGAGGGAACTTTGAAAGAAACACCAATAGTTGTGCTCCCTGTCATACAAGTCAGGGGTTTCTTGAAAGAATTCAGACAGGTGCTGACACCACCCTGGCAACAATAGAGAATCCGGCCCCTCAAAATTGTTTCACCTGTCATGAAATTCATCAAACCTACACGCCTGCCGACTGGACTAACACAACAACATCTCCGGTAAAATTATGGATCAGTGGAAAGACCGTGGATTTTGGCAAAGGAAATCTTTGTGCTAATTGTCATCAACCGCGTATTCCTTCTCCCATGCCCGTCATAGGCGGCGACTCCATTACCGTTCCCTCACCCTACTGGGGAGTGCACCATGGCCCTCAGGCAGGTATTTTAGGCGGAAGCGGTGGTTATGAAATCGGAAGCGGGTATTCAAACTCGGCCCACACTACAGAGGTTACCAATGGGTGTGTTACCTGTCATATGGCAGAAGCTTATGGCGTACAGGCTGGCGGTCATCAAATGGGTATGACTTATCTGTCTCACGGTCACGAAAAAATCAACACGGCAGGCTGTATTACTTGCCACCCCTCGGGAATAGATGCAAAAATTGCTGCTACGCAAACAGAGGTGCTTGACTTATTGGCACAGCTTAAAATCCTTTTGGTCAATCATGGAGCAATGTCTGCAAGTGGTAGAATTATTACCGGGAAAATGTCTGCTGATGTTGCCGGAGCCTTACTTAATTATAATATGGTAATAGCTGATGGAAGTGAAGGCGTTCATAACGCAAACTATGTTAAAGCCCTACTTACCAACAGCATCCAGGCTATAAAAAAGTAGACAGTTTCGTATGTTAATCAACACTAAATACTGTACAAGGTTTCATATTACCTAATAGGAAACTTTGTACAGTTTTAAAAAGCCACTATCAGCATAATAAAATCATTTTCAGGCTTTTCTGGTAATAAAATAAATTACAAGCTAATGAAGACAAATCGTAATTTTCGGGCATTTATGTTTTTACTATTGATGGCGTTGGTAAGTTCATGCCAATATGATACCCTCGTAAAACCGGTTATCCCACCTCCAAATCCTACAGATACAATTAGTTTTACAAAGACGATAGAACCCATCTTTAACAGTAATTCAAACTGTACTGTTTGTCATAACACCGGGGGCCAGGCTCCTGATTTAATGTCAGGCTATGCTTATAACAGCATTAAGAATATGGGGCTGATCAACCTCTCGGATCCTGTGTCCAGTACAATCTATTGGATACCTAACCCGGACAATAGTTCAAACCACACGTGGAAAAAATATACCAATGTTCAGGCTCAGTTTGTTTTACAATGGATCAAACAAGGCGCTTTAAACAATTAAACATGGTTTTAATTTTTTTAATGACATAAAATTATTGAAGGATGAAAAAATTAATATTAAATTTTTTGCTTATTTGTTTAATCGTAAGCACAGGATTTGCGCAAGAGGTTTCGAAAGAAAAGAAAAGTGATAAGCCGGTAAACTTTCCATGGGATAGCGAGTTGCTGATTGATAACCAAACAACGCTTGTGCCTCCGGCAAAAACGTTGGAATTTATTATCCAACACAGGTTTGGGCTGATAAACCAAAATGGTATCTCCGATCTTTTTGGCATATATGCTCCCGGAGCTAATATACGCCTTGGACTGAATTATACCCCTGTTAAAAACCTAACGGTTGGCTATGGCCTCACCAAAAAGAATATGTATAACGACTTTCAGGCAAAGTGGGTTATTCTTGAGCAAACACGGTCAAACCGAATTCCCGTAGCCGTGGCATTATTTGGCGATTTTGCCATAGATGGAAGGAGTAACAATGCGTTTGGAACCGGCTATAAATTTAGCGACAGGTTCTCCTATTTTAGTCAATTGATAGTGAGCAGAAAATTTAGCGACTGGCTATCGCTGGAAGTTACAGCAAGTTTTACCCATTACAATATGGTTGCATCAACAAATAATCATGACAACATTGGTGTGGGAATAAATGGACAAATAAAATTTTCACCTCAGTCCTCTATTATATTTCAGTATGATGTGCCTTTAAAAATTCAGGGTATTTCCGAACAAATCCGTTTTACTGAAACCAATGCGGCAAAGCCAAATTTTGGCTTCGGATATCAGGTTGAAACATCCGGGCACTCCATCCAAATTTATTTTACAACTGCCAATGGGATCTTGCCGCAGGACATCTATATGAATAATTTCAATGATTGGACAAAAGGTGACTTTATGCTTGGTTTTACCATCACAAGATTATGGAACTTTTGACAAACAGATTAATTTAAATGAAGATGAATAAAATAAGTGTAAACAAATTAATAGGTTTTTTTGCCCTGATACTTTTCATGGGGTCATCAGTGGCTTTTATGACTCCTCAGACTCAAAAAAAAGGAGCCAAATGGGAGATCCCGGAAAAATACAAGAAAATGGTAAATCCCTATAAAGGTAATAAAAGAGATTTAAAGCTGGGGAAAATGCTTTACAGTAAATATTGCAAATCCTGTCATGGGTCGAAGGGCCTTGGCGATGGCTCAAAGGCGTTGCAACTCAAGACTCTGCCAGGTAATTTTAGCACTGCTGAATTTCAGGCTTATACAGATGGTGAGCTATATTATATGACCGCTGTGGGAAGAGATGAGATGAAGGGATACAGCAAAAAGATACCTGACGAAGAAAATATCTGGGCTATTATTAGCTATCTGCGAACCTTAAAAAAGTAAATTTTATAAAACAGGGGAAATGTTTTCAGCACATAACCATACCGTATCATTGTCCCCGGAGCTTCGCGTATTTTAAGGCAGAAGCCGATACTTTCGCTTCTGCCATTTTTTTGATGAATTACGAATGATGTTTATCAAAAACAGGATCGCGGTAGGGTTATGTTGAATTTAATTGGCCACTGGAGGGCGTTGATATGAAAAAATTGCCAAAATCATTTTACAGCTGGACGACCATTGGCGGCGCTATGCTTGCTGCTATTTGCTTTCTGATGATACTGTTCTTAATTTTAATTTCTGCAATTTTTCCGGGAGGCGGCCAGTATCTGGGACTGTTTACTTACATCATATTGCCAATTTTCCTCATCATCGGGTTAGTTTTAATTCCAATTGGAACCTGGCGAAAATATAAACGGGATAAAAAGCAGAAGGTTCAAAGGAAATTGAGGTTTCCAAAAGTTGACTTAAACGACCCAGGACAACGGATGATTGTTTTCATCTTTGTTTTAGGTTCTGCAGCTTTTATTTTATTTACGGCATTGGGTAGTTATGAAGCTTTCCATTATACTGAATCTAATAGATTTTGCGGCACTTTGTGCCATAAAGTTATGTCGCCCGAATACACCACTTATCATCAATCGGCTCATGCCAAGGTAAGTTGTGTGGAATGTCATGTGGGATCCGGTGCCACCTGGTATGTAAAATCAAAACTTTCAGGTCTGCATCAGGTATATGCTGTTTTAACCCACTCTTATCCAACACCCATTGTAACACCGGTTCGTGCTCTCCGTCCGGCAAGAGAGACCTGCGAGGAATGCCATTGGCCGGAAAAATTCTATGCCAGACGAATGATCTCAAAAAAATATTATCTGTCAGACGAAAAAACTACAGAATGGGACATCACAATACTTATGAAAACAGGGCCTGAGTATGAAGTTTTAGGCCAGAAGAGCGGTATTCACTGGCATGTGAATCCGGAAGTAAAAATAGAATATGTGGCTGCCGATTTCAAGCGCGACACAATAGCCATAGTAAAATATACTAATCTTAAAACCGGAAAGGTTTCTATTTACCGCGATACAGCCAATGTTTATACTACTGCCCAAATTGATACTTTAGAGCATCGCACAATGGATTGCATCGATTGTCATAACCGGCCTTCACATGATTTTAAATCACCTATTAGATTTTTTGATGAGGCCATGAGCAGGGGTAAAATCTCAAGAAGTTTGCCGGATGTTAAAATGGAAGCAATGGATATTTTATACAACAACTCGTTTCCTACCCTTGATAGTGCCAACCGGTTTATCCAATCTGAATTTACTGAATACTATCAGCTGATGTACCCGGAAATATATGACACGGGTAAACTTCTGATCGACCACACTATCGCAATATTACAGGCTGAGTATAAAAAAAATATTTTCCCCGGGATGAAAGCCCAATGGAGTACACACCTCAATTATATCGGGCACGTTGAAGCAAATGGTTGCTTTCGCTGCCATAACGATTCTTTTGTCGATAAAAAAGGAGATGTTATTGCGAGAGACTGCAACTTGTGCCATGAGATAAAAAAACAGGGCATTCCGGGTAATCTGGAACTGGCCGGCGTTAAAGCAAGCCTTGAATTTAAACATCCTACTAATATCAAGGAAAAATGGAAAAAAGCAGCTTGTGTAAAATGCCATAAAAATCTGTTTGAATAAGGGTCTTTCATTCGTGGGGTTGTGGCGAAAGAACCTAACCGTTTCGGCTAATTTGTTCAAGCAAGTCTTCTTTGAGAATATGAAAAGTTTTGCCTGTGATTTTGATCAGACCTTCATTGGTGAATTCATGCAATATGCGGGAAACACTTTCTTTGGATAATCCCGTCATTTCTGACAATTCCTTTTTTGAAATACTCAGCTTGAACGGATTGCTATAATAAATCTTTTTGCTTAAATAAAGTACCGCTTCTGCAACTCTGCCATGATGATGCTTTACCAAAAGGCTCTCCATCTTATTTGCCAGATTTAAAATAAAATTATTTGAGTTCTCCATAAAGGCAAATGCCATTTTGGCGTTTCCCTTCATAACATCAAGAAAAGGCTCCATCTCTATCAAACATAATTTGCATGGCTCAACAGCGCTAATGGTAAAATGATGCTTTTTATCAATAAATAAACCTGGGCCGGAGAAAAAAGATGGTGGACGGACAAAGTCAAGGATGAAATTCCTTCCTCCTTTTCCTTCCAGTGATATTTTAGCTAAGCCCTCGAAAAAAGATATGACATGTGTATTGGGCGTACCACTTTTCATGATGATTTCTCCCGGATTATATGTTACCTCAATTCGATTCTTATCTATTCTGGCAATTTCATCTGGCTTTAAACTACAAAAAACCGGTGATGCCATCGAACAGCCGAAACAAATCAGTGTCTTCTCAAATCCCATTTTCCATGATTTTTTATGTAAAAGTAAACTTTATCTCTGTGAAGACCTAATAACTGGACTCGATAGTGAGATTTTAAATACCGGTTTTGTAGTTCTGAGGAGTACAAAAGAGCCCCGAGTATTGAAAAAGGTTTTAATTACTCAAGAATATTAAAATAAATCTCTTTTCCACCTAACTTATAACCTCTTAACTTGCAATCCGTAACTCATTAATTTTTAATGTTATACCAGGTTACAACCGGTTGCAAACGAATGTTAAACGGAAGTAAATGGTTATTAACCGAATAGCCCGTCCGGCCCAACATACTTTTGCCCTGTCGTTCTTAAACATCCTGTCGCAAGTACCAAAGAAGAAATTCATTCGCTAGGTGCGGGCAGAAACAATTTAACTTATTTATTCATTATTTAAATTTTACTATTATGACAATTTTAAGAAATTCAGTAAACCTGATCGGACATCTGGGCAACGACCCAGAAATGAAAACTTTTGGTGAAAACCGTCGCATGGCTCGTTTCTCCATCGCTACCAATGATTATTACAATGACAGTGAAGGCAAACGCGTAACCGAAACCCAATGGCACAACATCGTAGCCTGGGGAAAAACTGCAGAGATCGCAGAAAAACTCCTGAATAAAGGAAAAGAAACCGCCATCCAGGGAAAACTGGTGAACCGCACCTACGATGACAAGGAGGGTATCAAACATTACATCACCGAGGTTGTCGCCAACGAAATTCTGGTTTTCGGAAATGGTAAGGACAAATAACCATCCGTTATTCTGAAAGTAAATATCGCCAAAGGCAATACCTTTGGCGATATTATTCATTTAGAGAAACAAGCAGTAAATCACGAGATAAAGGCTGTGGAAGCTCATGGCTTTTCTCCGGTTTGCTCATCCTCACGGAAAAGAGAATGCCTCCGGTAATTATTTTTATTGTGTATAAAGTGGCAATTAGTAAACGATAGAGGTTTTTTTACTTAGAACTTTTATACTTTTGCAGTCGTTAAAAAATAAACAGGTTCTTAAATTTTCGATAAAGCTATATTTATGCATGCTTTGGTATTTATAAAACAAGTCCCCGATGCTTCTCAGGTAAGAGTAAACTACGAAACGGGGACATTAATTCGGGAAGGCGTTCCTGCCATCCTGAATCCTTTTGAAGCCCATGCCGTCGAAGAAGCGGTGAGGTTAAGGGAAGAATACGGTGGAAAAGTAACCGTCCTTACCATGGGTCCCCCACAGGCAACGGAAGCATTAAAAGAGTGTTTATCACGAGGAGCAGACAAGGCTTATCTTCTGTCCGATCGTGTTTTTGCCGGTTCAGATACGCTGGCCACATCCTACGCCCTTTATGAAGGTGCCAGAAAAATTATTGAGTTGGAAGGAGAAGTTGATCTTTTCTTTGCCGGCAAACAAGCCATTGACGGAGATACCGCCCAAACGGGTCCCGGTATTGCCACCCGGTTCGACTTACCATTGGTAACCTATTTGATTAAACTGGACGAAGTAAACTTTGAGAAGAAACGTGCTGTTGCCACTAGGCTAACGGAATTCGGTCAGGAAACCCTGCAGGTTCCTCTGCCAGCCTTTTTTACAGTGGAGGAAACTTTGAATGAACTTTCTCACTCCCCTTTGCCGTGGTTAATCAAAGCTGCTCAATCAAAAATTGAAAGATTGTCCAGTGAAAACGTTACCCTCGACCGTGAACAATGTGGTTTGAAACATTCTCCTACCAAGGTTAAAAAAGCTTTTACCCCGGAGAAAAGACAAAGAGGAGAAACGCTGGCCGGTTCCGTCAAAGAGATAGTTCAAAAAACTTCAGATATCTTAATACCATTTTTGAAAAAAGATTTATAGCATGGGCAAAACGATTGATTTAACCAAAAAGGACCACGAAATATCTAATTATAAGAATATTTGGGTATTTATAGAACAAACCGACGGCGTAGCTCATCAGGTGTCTTTTGAACTGTTAACCAAAGCTCGTGAGCTGGCAAAACAGCTTGGCTGTGAGGTGGGTGCCGTATCTATTGGGAAGTCTGTTTCCCATCTTGCCAAAGAAGCTTTCAGGTATGGAGCAGATAAGTTCTACATTATTGAAGATGAAATATTTAAAGATTACCGAACCGAACCTTTTCGCAGTGCACTTTCGGAGCTGGTTATCAAGCATAAGCCAGAGATATTCCTGATTGGCGCTACCACGCAGGGGCGCGATCTTTCGGGTACTGTGGCCACGGAATTACGAACCGGACTAACCGCGGATACTACCAAACAGGAAATTGATCCGGAAAACGGAAA
>CAYYOW010000007.1:0-42961 GCA_964473395.1 uncultured Lentimicrobiaceae bacterium
ACAGCCATTGTGGCCTGTTAGTCAACTCGTCCAGAGGGATTTTGTATGCTTCTTCGGGAGATGATTTTGCCGAAAAAGCCGGCGCAGCGGCTGCCATACTTCAGCAACAGATGGCGGAGCTTTTGGAAATATATGCGGCCGGGCTTAACGGTAATTAGGAGGTATCGGCTTAATACAAGAACATGAAAATCCATAAGGGTATTTTGTTTTCATAGTCCAATTTAATTTGTGAAGGTTGGTGACAGTAAAATAAAAATTAGTTCACGAATTCATGGTTTCCCCTATTCTTTTCGCATATTTGTCGAAAATTTCAACATGTACAGCTATCAGCATCTTTTTGACTTTACACAATCGGTTTTTAAGAAAATGGGACTTCCCAATGGAGAGGCGTGGCAGGCTGCCGATATTCTCATGCGGGCGGAGCTACGTGGTATCTCCACACATGGGCTTATGCGGCTTCCTGAGTACGTCAGCCTATGGCGAAGCAAGCGCATCACGGTAACACCTAAGTTCACTGTGGTGCACGAAACACCTTCCACAGCACTGGTGGATGGAGGGAAAGGACTGGGGCTGGTAACGGCGCCCAAAGCCATGAAGCTGGCTATCGAAAAGGCCAAAACTGCTGGTACCGGTTGGGTGGCTGTACGGAACTCTTATCATTTTGGCATTGCCGGATATTATGCCATGAAAGCCCTGGAACACAACATGATTGGTATTGCCATGACCAACGCCAATCCTCTGGTGGCGCCCACCTTCTCCAAACACGGTATGCTGGGAACCAATCCCATTGCGGTAGCAGTGCCGGCAGGAGAGGAGCCCTCTTTTGTGGCCGATTTTGCTACCTCCCCCGTTTCGCGTGGCAAAGTGGATGTGTTGGAAAGCGAAGGAAAAGATACGCCTGACGGACTGTTGCAAGATGCGAAGGGAAATCCAACAACGGATTCTTCCACTCTTCGAAATGGTGGTGCTTTGCGTACTCTTGGCGGCGATGTGGCACACGGCGGACACAAGGGTTTTTGCCTGACTTCTATTGTGGATATTTTCTCAGCAGTTTTTTCCGGCGCCAACTTCGGCCCTACGGTGGTTCCCACTTTGGGGTATGTGAAAGGCAAAACCGGAGCCGAGGATCGTGGTATTGGTCATTTTTTCGGCGCCATGCGTATTGATGCTTTTCAAACTGCTGACGAATTTAAAGCGGGTATGGACGAATGGATTCGTACATTCAGGCAAGCCGAGCCGGTGGCTGGACAAGCGCGTGTAATTATCCCCGGTGACCCGGAAAGGGAATCGGAAGCCTCTAAACTGAAGGGTGGTATATCGTTGAGTAAAAAATCATTGGGCGGATTAAAAAAAGTATCAGAAATCTTTGAAATTCCATTTTAAACATCAAATGATATTTCGGGAAATTGGTCTGTGGACTTATTCCCGGCAGCCGTATCAAATTTTTTCTTTAGAAACAGGCATAAAAAAAGCATCTTTGAAAAAGATGCTTTTTGTGTTTGTCTGATAATGAAGCTTCTACAAATAAGATTTCAGTATTTTACTTCTTGAAGTCTGTTTCAGGCGGCGGATGGCTTTTTCTTTGATCTGACGTACACGCTCGCGGGTCAGGTCAAATTTCTCACCAATCTCTTCCAGTGTCATGGGATGACCGCCGTTGAGACCAAAATACAAACGGACTACATCAGCTTCACGTTGTGTAAGGGTTGAGATAGCACGATCTATTTCCTTGCGCAGCGACTCATAAAGTAAACCCGTCTCCGGTGTCACTGACTCCTCGCTTTTCAGGATGTCGTACATGTTATTGTCTTCGTCCTGTATCAAAGGTGCATCCATAGAGACGTGTCTTCCGGCATTTCTCTTGGATTCTTTCACCTCATTGACCGTCATATCCAGAATTCCGGCAATTTCCCTGTAATCGGGTTCACGTTCGTATTTCTGCTCCAGCTTTGCCGTAGCTTTGTTAATTTTGTTGATGGAGCCAATCTTATTCAGTGGCAGTCGTACAATACGCGATTGTTCGGCCAGCGCCTGAAGAATGGACTGACGAATCCACCACACGGCGTACGAAATAAATTTAAACCCACGGGTTTCGTCAAAACGTTGTGCTGCTTTGATGAGGCCGAGGTTGCCTTCGTTAATCAGGTCAGGAAGACTTAGCCCCTGGTTTTGGTACTGTTTTGAAACGGAAACCACAAACCTTAAATTGGCTTTTGTCAACTCTTCCAAGGCCTTTTTGTCTCCCTGTTTAATCCTTCTTGCCAGTTCAACTTCCTGCTCTGCCGTAATCAAATCAACTTTTCCGATTTCCTGCAAATACTTGTCAAGGGATGCGGTTTCACGGTTGGTTACCTGCTTGGTAATTTTAAGCTGCCTCATGCTCTCTCTCCTTATGTTTTTGGTTTATTGACTACGTTTATTGTGATGAAAAGTTTCGTTCCCAAAGATTAATTTCTTTCGGGTCTTTCAATCAGCGCTTTACGAGAAAGCTTCATTTTGCCGTTGCGTTCATCCACGCCGATAAGTTTCACCTTTACCTTTTCACCTTCGTGCAAAACGCTTTCAACTTTTTCAATACGTTTCCAGTCGATTTCAGAAATGTGGAGCAGCCCCTCCTTGCCGGGAAGAATTTCCACGAAAGCACCGAATGGAACAATACTCTTAATGGTTCCTTCGTAAACTTCGCCTACTTCCGGAATGGCAACAATTCCTTTAATCCGTGCTTTGGCTGCCTCAATAGATGCTTTGTCAGGTGAAACGATGTCGATAACACCATTATTGCCAACTTCTTCAATCACAATAGTGGCGCCGGTTTCGCGTTGCATTTCCTGAATAACTTTCCCGCCGGGTCCAATCACAGCGCCGATAAATTCTTTGGCAATCAACATGCGCTCAATACGTGGAACATTTTCTTTGTAGTCGGCACGTGATTCGGTAAGGGTCTTGGCCATTTCACCCAAAATGTGCAGACGTCCCTGGCGTGCCTGTTCCAGTGCTTCAGCCAACACTTCGTAAGGCAGACCATCCACCTTAATGTCCATTTGGCAGGCTGTAATACCGTCTTTCGTACCGGTTACTTTAAAGTCCATGTCGCCGAAATGATCTTCATCTCCGAGGATGTCGGAAAGAACAGCATATTTATTTGTTTCGGTATCGGTAATCAATCCCATGGCAATTCCGGCCACTGGTTTTTTGATTTTTACACCGGCATCCATCAGCGAAAGTGTTCCGCCACAGACTGTTGCCATGGACGATGAACCATTGGATTCTAGGATGTTAGAGACGATACGAATAGTGTAAGGATTGTCATCACCTTCGGGAAGTACAAATTTGAGGGCGCGCATGGCGAGGTTGCCATGGCCTATCTCACGACGTCCCGGACTGCCAAAGCGGCGCACTTCGCCGGTGGAAAATCCTGGGAAATTATAATGCAGTATGAATTTGGAACTTCCATCAAAGACAGCGCCGTCAATCATCTGCTCGTTCATTTTGTTACCGAGTGTACAGGTTACTATCGCTTGTGTTTCGCCACGTGTGAAGATAGCCGAGCCATGTGCGGAAGGCAGGTAATTCACTTCGCTCCAGATGGGACGAATTTCATCCAGTTTCCGGCCATCCATACGAATTCTTTCGTTCAGAAGTGCCTGACGGAGAGCTTCTTTTTCCACATCATGGAAATAGCGCTTCACCATGTCTGTCTTTTCGGCTTTCTCTTCTTCGGTGAGTGTCTCGATAAACTCGTCACGAACTGCTTTAAAACTTTCCGAGCGGGCATTTTTGTCAGGATTTGCCTGCAATGCTATGTCGTAGCATTTTTGGAAAGTGGCCTTTTTAACCTGAACTTTCAGCTCTTCGTCATTGGTTTCGTGGCAATATTTACGTTTGGTTTGGGCTTTTTCCACCATGGCGACAAGCTCTTTCTGTGCGCGGCACTGAATTTTGATAGCTTCGTGAGCTGCTTTGATGGCTTCCAGCATAACGCTTTCGGAGACTTCTTTCATCTCTCCTTCTACCATCATGATGTTGTCTTCGCTGGCAGCAACCATAAGTTCGAGGTCGGCTTCTTCCATTTGGCTGATGCTTGGGTTGATAATAAATTCATCATCGATAAAAGCAACTCTTGCTTCCGAAATGGGACCATTGAAAGGGATGTCAGAAACGGCCAGTGCCGAAGAGGCAGCCAGAGCTGCCAGGGCATCGGGAGCCACATCTTCGCCACCCGAAATCAGCTGAATGATAACCTGTGTCTCAGCATGGAAATCTGCCGGAAACAGAGGCCGTAAGGCACGGTCGACCAGGCGGGAGATGAGAATTTCGTATTCCGAAGGACGGCCTTCGCGTTTGAAAAAGCCACCGGGAAATTTACCGGTAGCAGCATATTGTTCTTTGTAATCGACGGAAAGTGGCATGAAATCCACATTTTCTCTCGCGTCCTGAGCGGCAACTACGGTAGCCAGGAGCATGGTATTTCCCATTCTGACTACTGCTGATCCGTCAGCTTGTTTGGCAAGTCTGCCGGTTTCTATGGAGATGGTTGTGCCATCTGCCATTTGAAATGTTTTTGTGATAGCTTGTGCTGACATAAATATTATTTAGATGTTTTTAATTCGTTTTTAGTTGTTGCAGGTTGCCTCAGGTACTGTTTCCCACGTTGTTGCATCGGCTGCTTCGCCTCTCGTGCCTGGAAAATGGTTTTTTTGGGAAAGCGGGTATTACCTCAGCCTGCATAAACACAAAAAAAGGCAATCGGTTAATTGCCTTTTTTTGTGAAATAGGGCATTCCTATTTTCTTAGCCCAAGTTGTTTGATAATGGCACGGTATCTCTCGATATCTTTTTCCTTAAGATATTCCAGCAGTTTCCTGCGTTTCCCTACCATGCGAACAAGCGATCGTTGCGTAAACACATCCTTCTTGTTACGCTTCAGATGCTCGGTAAGATGTTTAATACGGTAGGTAAACAGTGCGATCTGGCCTTCTGCCGATCCTGTATCCTGATCATCCTTACCGTACTTCGCGAAAATTTCTTTCTTCTCTTCTACAGATAAATACATAGTAAAATTGTTTCTTTAATTTGGGGTGCAAAAATAGCAACATTCTTTGAACTGACCAATATTTTTTTATTTTTATTTTTTGCTGTTAAAATGGGGGTTAAATCCTTACGCTCGCTGAAGATTTGGTGAAGGAAAAAATGAAGTTGCGACAGCGAGACGAGGTGAGGGGGAAGTGCCTGACAGCTCGACCACCGCATGACCATTGTTTGACATCGCAGCAAAGCTACTCCCCCGCCAGCTTCTTAAAATAATCGTACAAGACAAACTGTGATCGCATCGGTTTTTCGCCCTTTTCCGGAAGTTTGTACTGGTTGATAGGTTCGCTGTTGATGACCCTTGCTTTTACATTGTCGTTGAGCTGTGCCTTCAACATAAACATTATTTCTTCCTGTATCTTAGGATCATAGATGGGGCAGGCCACTTCAAAACGATGGTCGAAGTTTCGGATCATCCAGTCTGCTGACGAAATATAATAAAGCGGGTTACCACCGTTGGCAAAAACCATAATGCGCGAATGTTCCAGAAACTTATCCACAACACCCATTATTTCAATGTTCTCACTAAAACCGGGAATACCGGGAACCAGCACACAAATACCACGACACATAATTTGAATTTTCACGCCGGCATTGGAAGCCTGGCTTAGTTTTCGTGTCAACTTGCTGTCCACCAAGCTGTTCATTTTGATAATTATCCATGCATCCCGTCCGGCTTTTGCATTTCTAATTTCGCTGTTCATCAGCCTGATGATATTTTGACGCATGTAATAAGGTGCTACCAGGAAATGTTTAAACCGCGGGGGTGTGTAAGGCGATTCCAGCAAATGGAACAGCATATTGACTTCTTTACCAATCTCTTTGTTGGCAGTAAAAAGTCCGTCGTCGGCATAAACCCTGGCCGTAGATTCGTTAAAATTGCCTGTGCTGATGTGGGAATAATAGATATTTTCGCCTTCCTCTTTGCGGCGGATAAGCATCAGCTTGGCGTGGACTTTGTAACCCGGCAGGTTTTTAATGATTTTCACACCTTCCTCTTTCAGCCTGCCTGCCCAGTAGATGTTTGCTTTTTCGTCGAAACGAGCCTGAATTTCCAGAAACACGGTAACTTTTTTCCCATTACGGGCCGCATTTATCAGCGCGTTGATGACATTGGAGTCGCGGGCAGCACGGTAAAAAGTCATTTTTATGGCCCTCACCTTTGGGTCGATGGAGGCTTCGCGAAGCAAGTCCACGAGATACTGAAACGACTGGTAAGGATAATGCAGCATAATATCCTGCTGCCGGATGATTTTTAAGATGTTCGTATTTTCTTTCAGTAGCGGATGGGGAACAGGCTTCATATTAGGATAAATCAGGCTGCTGTTACCCAAATTGGGAAATCCGATAAAGTCGCGAAAGTTGTGGTAGCGACCTCCACCACGGAGACTGTCGTCTTCCGAAATTTTTAATCTTTTCAAAAGCCGCTTTAAAAGGAGTGGTGGAATTTTATCATCGTAAACAAAACGAACGGGCAAACCTCTCTTACGCTGTTCCAGGCTCTCGCTCATAAGCTCGTAGAAACTTTTTGAGAAATCGTTGTCAATGTCGAGTTCGGCATCACGTGTGAATTTTATGGTGTAGGCTGCAAAGGTGTCAAAATCAAAAGGTTTAAACACTTCTTCCAACCCAAACCGGATAACATCCTCCAGCATCATAATGTATTTTTTCCCCTCTTTGTTTGGCAACAGTAAAAACCGCGAGAACCAATGGGTAGGAACCATGATAAGGGCATAATCATCTTCTTGTCTGCCCTTTGAGTCATGTATAACTACAGCCAGATAGATGAATTTATCGCGAAGAAGGCCAGGGCTTTTCAGGTTTTTCAACATAATGGGAAACAGAAAAGGACGCAGATGTTCCGTAAAAAACTGACGTACAAAGCGGCCCTGTTCCTCATCAAGTTCTGTTTCATCAACAAAATAGATTTTGTTTTCCCGCAATTTATTTTTGATTTCCGAAAAGGTCTCGTTGTACTTTTTCTCTTGAACAGCCACAAGTGCCAGCGCTTCTTTTAAAATTCTTTTGGGTGCGAATCCGAGATTCTGGTCGCGGGTCTTTTCCATCTCTATCAGTCGCCTCAGTGTGGCAATGCGTACCCTGAAAAATTCATCGCGGTTGTTGGAGAAAATTCCGAGAAAACGCAGCCGTTCAATCAGTGGGTTGTTTGCATCCATGGCTTCCTGTAAAACCCTTCCGTTGAAATGCAGCCAGGATATTTCGCGATTGATGGTTCTCTTCGTTTTTGCCATGATGTAGTTGTTGTGTAAAGTACGGCTACAAAGTTAGTTTAATTCATAAAATATCTAAATGTATGTTTGAAAAAGCTGGGAACAGCCTATATCTCCACCACTTCCACGCCCTCTTCGTGAATGTAAATCAGCTTCTTTTCGATGTCTCTATATCCCAGCCGGGCATAGACGGCTGCGTATCCATCCACCTGTTTCCGGTATTTTTTTTCAGCTTTTTCTTCTCTTATGCCGGTTTTGTAATCCAGAATGGTCAGAGTGTTGCCGGAAATTACAACCCGGTCGGGACGCAGAAACTGCTCTGCTTCTGTATCATAAAGCTCTGTTTCGGTTTTGATGATTGTACCTTTTGAATAATAGCGCCTTAATCCGGGATGGGAAAGTACTTTTTCCAATAGTAGTTTGATATGACGTGTCTCCGAAGCGTCCAGCAACCCTGCATAACGGTAAGCATCTATCTGTTGCTCTGCTTCTTCTGCATATTTTATTTTTGATAGAATGGCGTGTAGCAGCTTGCCGAATGTGCGTTGTGCACTTTGTCCTAAAGCTTCCCAATAGACCTCTTCCACCGGTGCAATATCCAGGTATTCGTACCAGGGAATAGAAAAATCGCGGAACAAAGCAACGATTTCCTCCTCTTTAGCCGGCTTATCATTTTCGGCTATTTTAGGGAAATCCCCCCATTCATAATGTAATTTTTCGTCGTCCCACAGACCTTTCTCAGTCAGAAAATCAACAAGATATTTGGAGAAATAATCCTTGCTTCTGTTTTGCAACAGGCTTCCCACCAGATAAAGTGCGTCCACAGTACGTGTAAATGCTACATAAATTTTGTTCAGGAAATCCAGGTCTGTTTTTGCCCTTTCATGTTCCCATACTTCTCCTCGTCCGGCTGCTGCCAAATCCTTCTCGCTGATATTGAGTAGGATAGATGAGATATTCCCCAGCTCTGGCAGCTGAAGATTTTCCCAATATTGGTCATGGGTAAGTCGGTTTTGCATAGCATGTAGGTCAGATATTACCACTCCGAATTTCAGCCCTTTGGCTTTGTGAGCTGTCATCACCTGCACGGCATCCATTCCTTCCGGTAAGATGATACTCTCTTTACCCTTTTTTTCTTCCCAAAGCTGAACAAATGCCGGTAACGAGCCGTTATAAGTCAGCTCTTTTTCAAAAATAAAATCCAGAAAGAATTGTAGGAAAAGATCCGGTGTACTCGTATTTGTCAGATTTCTAATCACTTCGGCGGCTATCTCGTAAACGCTGTGCGTCCGTAGAATCTCAGGAGCAGATATCGTCAATCCGAATTTGTTTAAGACAAAACTCAGCGGATCGGTTTGCGCAATGGCTTCACGGTAAAGGGCGTGAAATGTTTCGTTGATTTCCTGAACCCAAAGCAGGTTGGTGATAAATTCAGCCAGAAAAAGCCTGTTGTCATTTTCGGTAATTAGTTTCATAAAAGCTACGGTGAGCCGTACTTTTGCGGAATGTGTCAGCAGCATCGACTCGGAAGAAATCACCGGAATATTATGTTGCAATAAATGCGCCGCAATTTCTGCTGCCGATTTGTTGTCCAGCGTCAGGATGCAGATCTCTTTCAGCGGATAACCCTTTCCGGATACTTCTTCTACAATCTCCCGAATTTTTTCCAGTCTCTTTTCTTTGAAATCCGATGCGTTTTCGGAAGGAATAAAATCCATAGCTACATAGCCGCCCTGTTTTTTCTCTGTCGGAGGAACCTGAACCTGTTGTTCAACACCATCGTAAACCTTTCCGAAGCCGCCGGAGAGATTTTTTCCGGCAAAGCTGAAAAAGTCATTGTTAAAGCGGACAATCTCTTCCCGAGACCGGTAATTGATCTTCAGGTCTTTTTGTATGTAGTTGCGTACCAGAATTTGTTCGCGCTGAATATTTTCCGGACTATTTTCCAATCCGTAGAGGTTGGGCAGGTGTGTGAAAAGCTCCACTTCTCCACTGCGAAAGCGATAGATAGCCTGCTTGGCATCGCCAACCACCATGTTGAAATGTCCGCTGGCCAGCGACTCTTCCACCAGTGGCAGCAGGTTGTCCCATTGCAACACGGAGGTGTCCTGAAACTCGTCGATGAGGAAATAACGGTATCGTCTGCCAAGTCGTTCATAAATAAAGGGGATGGGCTGTCCAGCAATCTCCCGGTGGATACGTTTATTGAATTCGGAGATATGCACTTTGCGTGTTCTCTCCGTAAAACTTTCAAAGAGTTGCCTGATCTCACCAATGAGTGCCATCTCGTATATGTTGTTGTACACCAGTCGCCGAATGGCATAAAACGAAATTTTCTCACGGATGGCTTCCAGACTCTTTTTCAGCTGCGGTGCAAGGCCATCAATACGTATTTTAATGTCACTGTTCTTTGAGGTGGAATACCAGACATCCTCCTCTATGGCCTTGATGACGTAGCTGTTGGGTAGCAGGTCTTTAAGCGCTGACGGCCATTCGGACAACCTTTTGAAATAGCCTCCGACACCACTTTTCCCATGATAGAAATCATTGACAGCAAGTCCTGCATCTGCAATAATCTCCAGACTTTTCCGTGCTTGCTTTTGAATGGCTGTTTTGGTCGAATAAACGGAATCCCGTAGCTTTTGTATGTTTTGAAGGAACTCTGTGGGAGGAATATTTTCCAGTCCGTTGGTGTCTTCCTGCCCCATTTCCCGGAGCTGTTTTTCAATAAATTCTGACAGGTTTTTGGTTAAGTCGTAGCTTTTCTCTTCTTCTACCTGCGACATGACAAACCGGATAAGAATTTCTGTAAAAGCATTGTCGTGTCCCAGCTTATCATAAATATCTTCTACGATAAACGGAATCAGGTCGTCGGTGTCGATAATGACTTCAAAACCTTGCGGCAGCTTCAGGTCGGAGGCAAAAGTGCGTACAATTCGATGCACAAACGAGTCGATGGTGCTGACGGCAAATTCATCGTAATTGTGGATAATGAGCGAAAGCAACTGGCTGGCGCGAAGTGTAATCTGCCCGGTAGAAAGACCGGTTTCTTCCATTATCTCCGGATAATTACTTTTGTCCAGATGGCCGGAGGAGATGTCTTGAAGGCTTTCTATGATTTTGGATTTCATCTCATTGGCAGCCTTGTTAGTAAAGGTTATGGCAAGAATATGTCTGAAACTTCCGGGATTTTTCAGTGTAAGTTTCAGGAATTCTTTTACCAGCGTTGTGGTTTTTCCCGATCCGGCAGAAGACTTATAGACGACAAAGTGCTGGTTCATAATTTCCGGTTTTTGGCAATCCCTTTTTTCTCATTTTTCTTATTCTTGCTTTTTTTTCCGCTTCTGTGAAACAGCTCCGAAAGTCGTGAGAACTCTTTCCGGTAAACGATACCAACTCCCTGAGTATAAGGTGAGACTTTATCGTAGTTGCTGTAATTATACCACGAGTTATCGTTCGAATGGTTATAGGCTTTCAGCAGCCAGCGACCGTCTTTGGTTATTTTGTACCGGATATCCACATCGCCCACAAGGTTGTTGGCCGATTTATTTTGCTTATCGTAGGTCATACCAAAGTTTCCGTTAATCATCAGCCGATCATCGAACAGCTGGGTCGAAAGGGCCACGTCAAATTCCTGTTTGGTAAGGGCATCACCAGGTTTATAATTTACCCCGATGTCAAAATCCTTACTTATTTTCGACAACATACTGCTGAGCTGGTTGGAGAGAATAGTGTAATAAGAGGTATTCCAGGAAATGTTTGAGGTGTTGCTGAAGCTAAAGGAACCCAGCACCAGCAGCGATATCATCTGTTGGTTCATAACCGCTGTGTTTGTGGTGTCAAGCTGTGCGTAAACCATCCGCTGCATATCAGGATCCAAGTCTGGAAAGTGAATCTGAAATCTGATGTCCGGGTTGAAAAGGTCGTGCGACAAGACTATGTAACAATTAACCTGGGTTCGGCTTTTGTAGCTCGCGGTGGAATCAACGACAATCCCCAGGCTGCTCAGATTGGCTTTAAGCTTGTAAAGGCCTTTAATGTTAACTGTTGCCTGGTAAGGGTTTCCTGCCCATGAGATGCGTCCTCCTTTTACCAGCTCAAAATGTTTTTTGACAAAACTACCCAGCGAAAAATTAAACTCTCCTCTGTCAACGATATAATCTCCCGATAGCGATATGTTGCCATCCGAGTTTACCTTTAAATTCAGGATACCACTTCCTTTCGACTGGATATCACCCATGTTGGAAGGAAGGTATATCTTCAACTCGGCGCTGGGTCTTATGTCCATATTTAAAGTGATAGCATATGCACTCTTCCTCTCCGGATGTAGCTTCAGAACGGTTTCTTCCGGTTTCAACATACTGCTGTCCACAGGAGGCGGTTTAAAAATGATATAATCTTTATCGGCAATTTCAGTAGAATAATCCAGCGGTAGGACTACAGAGGTGCCGGCATCAGATTTTGCATCTATTATCATTTTTATATCATTAACGGGTCCTGTAATCCTCACCTTCCCCGATGCAATGGCCGTACCGTAATAAACACTGTTCATGTTTCGGGTCGTATTGAAAAACAGGAGCTTCTTTGTAGTGATAGTGAGGTTCATGCGCATGTCTCTAAAATAGTGATGAAGAATATCTCCTTCCAGGACAGCACTATTTCCCAGCGTATCATACAAAATCATTTTTCCGAAATCAATTTTATCCTTGTCAAAAAGTATTCTCTGATGAAAAGAGTACTTGGTATTTAGATAGTTTACTACGAGGCTGGCACGTTTTATGTCCACATATCCCAAAATCCGGGGGTTTTCGGTACTTCCCGTTAATCTAATTTCTCCTTTTGCAATACCTTGTAGATCAGAGATATAGTCATTGAAAAATGGATTGATGGCTTTTAGTTTCAATCGGCTAAACTGAAAGTCAAGGTCAAGGTTGGCAGAATCGCGATAAGGATAGTAAAACCCTGTCAAATCAACGGTTTTGACACGACCCGCGTTTCCCTGCTTTACGACCTGTGTTTTTATAAAGGCCGAATTATTCACATTGTCCCAGGTACTCAGAATCCTCGCATTGCCCAAAAGTGCATGGTTCAGGGCAAGGCTGTCGATGGTGAGGTCGGCCACACGTGCATTCCGGCCGTTTACATGTGTGATTTTGACAACGCCGTTGAGGGTACCATCAATATCGAAACCGAGGAAATGCCATAACAAATCCAGGTTGGAGAGGTTCCACGAACGAAAAGATGCGCTAAGTGAATCGCCATTGTTTTTAGGGAACTCTCCCGTCAGGGCAAACTGCGATAGCCCTCCCCGGATGTTGAGATGGTGGAAATGCCAGGCGTCATTGGAATGGACAATTTTATTCTTCGGGTCAACGTGCCAAAGTGTATCGTTTATATAGACTTTCGATCGGCTGATATTAAATTGCTGCAAGGTTCTGTTGTCAATAAAAAGTCCCTCCAGCAACCCTTTGTTTAACCATACACTGTCCGTGTTGTGCCAGTAAAATCCATAAGTCAGGCTGTCATTGCGTACTCCGAGTTTCAGGCGCAGACTATCCAGCCCGAAAACAGTTTTGTCGGTTGCCGTGCTGTCCTTCAGGATAAGATGCTTAATACTGTAATTCATCTGTAGCTGATTGTCTTTTGTTCTGATATTAAGCCTGCTGTCCTGTGCTACTGCTTTGTTGAAAATAATCTTTTTGGCATTGCCCTCAGCTGTTAGTGTGTGATTCCTCAGATTGAAAAGGGCGGTGAATGAAGTGTTGGGACTGATGCTTAGCCCATAAACAATATGTTCACCAATAAATTCGGGTTTCTTCAGCAGTAGATTGATTTTAACCCTGTCCGTAAGAGTAGATCCGGTTTTGTTTTTTTTTGGTAAAACAGGAAAATAATTATTGAAAAACTCTCCCAATTCCGTGTCTAAGGTAGCCAGCCGGTATTGCCCCTTCATTTGAAAGTCCAACAAGTCAGAACGGAAGTCAATACTTTGTTGTCCGGAATTTTCTCTGCGTTTTACGATATTGATGAGTGCAACGGGATAGCGGTCTTTTCCAAAGCCGACTATAGCATTTTTCATACGGATATGGCCGGTAAGAGAGTCGATATCCAGCCCGGTAAAATCTATTGTTGCCACTCCGTTGAGGTGAAAATCTTTTTGTTCCCACAACTTGAGTGGTCTGAAATCTGAGCGGCTCAAATTCAGCTTGAAATGAAAATGGGGTTCCTTTTTGAAAACAGTATAACCCGCAGCAAATAATCTCAGGTGCGGGTCGTTAAATTTTATCCTGCTGAACAGCGTGTCAGTCAGGTAGGTTCCCTGGTAATTAATGTTTTGAAAATCATATCCGTTTACCTGAATGTGCCGGATGCCAACGGCCAGCTTTGTGTGCTGTTTTCCCAACGTATCAAGGACAGTGATATGCGCTGTGAAATCTGCATTTCCCAACAAGCTGTCATTACTTATAAAATGGTTGAGTGGGAAATTGGAGGCTTCAAAATTTGCTGTCAACTGCAGGATTCTGCCCGTGTCGGCTTTTAATTTAACATCTAGGTTCATTTTCCCGCTGTCGGCTGTAACTATGCCGGCACGAGTAAAGAAATTGTAATACGAACCGTTAAACTCTCCACTGAGTTGGAATTTTTCGCTGGCGGCAATTAATTTGGGAATCGGGATATTTGGGTTGTCCTGTGGAATGACAAAATTTTTCAGGTCGGATACTGACGTTTCAAAATTCTTTATTTTGGCTACTATTCGGGTGGAATAAAAATCGGGAAGTCCCGTCATGCTTATGTTCCCCACAAAATGAGTCGCTTTTCCATAGGTCAGATCCAGATTTTTTCCCACAAGGCGACTCACGGGGCCATCCACCTCTCCTCCCAGAATCCCGGCTCTGTCTTTCATCTTAAACATGACATTGGCAAAATAACCGATATCGCTTAAGTCCAAATCGGTAGGCCTGAAAACGCCATGCATCCTTACCGAATCAACAAAGTCGGAATAGGCACCCCAGCCTGTTGCATACATATAATAATCAAGATTTAGCCGGGAGTGGTTGGTTATCAGGAGCGTATTTTTAAAAGAAAACAACCTGCTGCTGATCACTACATCACTTTTCATCTTCCGCAGAAAAAGCCCTGATTTCTCATGCGCGGTGAGATTATCCAAATGAAAACCAATCGAATCGTTTACCATAAAAAAATTATTGGCAGAAATAGAGGCGCGACTTACGTCAATGTCGCTATAATTCACGGTGTTTTGTGGGGCATTGGGGCTTGTGTCATTTTCATTTTTGAGCTGAAAGTGCACATGTGCCATCTGCAACTCTTTAATGTTAAGTTTAAAAACACCTGAAGAAGAGCTGCCGCCGGAAGAGAGCTTTCGGATGAAGTTGATAAAGGCATAATTATTGTCCCCTTTATGCTCAATCAGGCGGAAGTCAACCGAATCTATTTGAACGGTATGGATAAAAAATTTGCCGTACAAAAGTTTGAAGAAGGCAGGCCTGGCTTTCATATTACTGACGCGCATCATAGGGAACCCCAACGAGTCACGCAAATCAAGATTTTTTATCTCAATTCCCTTAAAGAAGTCGATGTCCAGTAAGCCGATAGCCAGACTGTCGCCGGTTTTCCCAGATACCCAGGCTGCCACTTTCCTGGCCGCCATGGATTGCACCATAGGTTGTTTAAGCAAAAAAGAGAGCACCAACGGCAGAGACAAAAGAGTAAGTATCCCGTAAAGCAATGCCCGGAGAACCCTTTTTTTTATACTTTTGTCCTGTTTTTTTTCTTTCAAATGAGTATTTACATTTTAGGTATTGAATCTTCCTGCGACGACACCTCAGCGGCTGTGATAAAAGACCGACAGATTTTGTCGAATGTCATTGCTAACCAAGACATTCACAAAAGCTTTGGGGGTGTTGTACCAGAGCTTGCCTCGCGGGCACACCAGCAAAACATTATCCCTGTCGTAGAGGTGGCTCTGCGAGAAGCAAAAATACAGAAAAATCAGTTGGATGCCATTGCCTTTACGAGAGGTCCCGGTTTGCTGGGGTCACTGCTTGTGGGAACCTCTTTTGCCAAGGCTTTTGCGATGGGATTAAATATCCCGATTATCGAAGTCAATCATCTGAAAGCCCATATTCTGGCTCATTTTGTGGAAGTTACGCCCGGTAGCCCGCATCCTGAATTTCCGTTTTTATGTCTCACCGTTTCTGGCGGTCATACCCAGATTGTGAAGGTAACCAGCCCTTCAGATATGGAGATATTGGGAAAAACTATTGATGATGCCGCCGGTGAAGCTTTCGATAAGGCGGCAAAAATTATGGGATTGCCTTATCCCGGTGGGCCGGAAATCGATAAGCTGGCAAAATTAGGAAATCCAAAAGCTTATCCATTCCCGAAACCTAAGATTCAGGGATTAAATTACAGTTTCAGTGGGCTCAAGACGGCGTTTCTCTATTTTCTGCGTGATCAGCTAAAGCTGGATGAAGCTTTTATCGAAAAAAACAAAGCTGATATTGCCGCTTCTATTCAGGATACGATTATCCGGGTTCTATTGAGTAAACTCAGACGAGCGACTCGCGAAACCGGTATTACCGAGGTCGCCATTGCCGGCGGTGTGTCAGCCAACTCGGAGTTACGGAAGCAGATTCTTACGATGGCCGAGAAAGAGAGGTGGAAAGTTTTCTTACCCGGGTTGCAGTTTACTACTGACAATGCTGCCATGATTGCCATCACCGGATATTTTAAATATCTAAATAAGGAATTTGCTGCTCAGGATATTACTCCATATGCCAAGAGTGGTCTGCGATAAGGCTATGACATAAAAAAAGCCCCGGTTTCCCGGAGCTTTTCTGCCAATTGCCTCTTAAGTTTTAAAGTTCGTAGCCCATAGTTACGCTAATCATTTTGTTTCGCGATTGTGAATCGTTTTTATCGAAATGAGAGAGACCTATGTTCAGCCTGATATCCCAAAAAAGGAAATTTTTTCCCACCGGCTGCCTGAAGCCGACACCAAACAAGGCACCTGCTTCTACTTTATGCGATGCATCCATCAAATCTGTTGTGTGGTTCACACCGTCAATTGTTTCTGTTTTTTTCGCATTTGTCAGAAATGCTACGTAAGGTCCTATGTTGAGGTGAACACTCATTTTTGTATGGTAAGTGTGACCAAAAGAATAGTCGAATAACACGGGGACACTTACGTAATCGTAATTTGTGGTGATGTTTGAAGAATGGCTCCCTTTTTGGTCATAGTTCAACTCGGCCTGCAGCATCACTTTGTCATTGAAATGGTAGTTTCCAACCAATCCGGCGGTGAGTCCCGTACGAATGTTACCGTTGTCGTAATACTCTGCAATTCCCGATTGAACTGCCATGTTCACGCCGGCTTTCACCCCATAATGAAACTTCTGTGCCGAGGCGGGCATGGCAAATGCCAAAAGCAGTGCCAGGGCTACTAAACTTACTTGTAATTTTTTCATTTGTTTTGTTTTTTGTGATTTGAAATGTATGAATTATTATTTATCTTTAATTAACGACTATAAAAGTTTATTAGTCAACTTATAATTAAAAAAAAATTAAACGTTCGCCATAGGCTTTTCAAAAACGGTGCCGAGTATGTTCAAAATATTTCCGACTGCCATCTCTTCCGATTATTCAGACAATAATATCCAATTGTTCTCAATATTTATATTGTTACTGCCAAAATGACTAGAAACGTTTAATAGTGCAAAAGTAAATAAAAAATGATTTGGAGGATAAAGTTAAAATGCTCAAATTTTACACATGTCGATAAAAAGCTTTTTCCCTTATATCGAACTCAGGTTTGTACTTCATCCCAATGGCGAGTGCGGTGGCTGGTAGGGGTTGTTGGCACGAAGCCGTTTAGGTAAAGGCAGAGGTGTTACAGGAAATCTGGATGAGTACAAAATTCGATGGTTTTCACTACTTTTGCTATCTTTAGACCCGAAATGTAAACTGTAGCTTTATGATAAAAGAGAACTTGGTTGAATATTTTCAGGCAGCCATTAAGGAAAACTGGGATAAACCGGCTGTTTCGGACTATAATGGTAAGACAGTCACCTTCGCTGAGGTGGGGGAGACCATTTTGAAGTTCCACATAATTTTTGAGAAAACAGGCATCAAAAGAGGCGACAAAATTGCGCTTATCGGAAAAAATTCTGCCAACTGGGCTGTAGCTTATCTCTCGGTGATTACTTATGGTGCGGTGATTGTTCCTATTTTGCCCGATTTCCTGCCGAAAGATGTGCACTTTATTGTCAATCATTCCGAGTCAAAAGCATTCTTTTCCGCTTCGTCTATCTGGACTTCGCTGGACATTGACCAAATGCTGGAGCTTAAATATGTGATGGGTGTGGAAGAGCTTATGCCGCTGTTTTCCAGAATGGATCATCTGGAGGAGGTTATCCATTCCCTCAACGGCTCCATGAAAGAGAGATATCCGGATGGGCTGAATGCTGAAATCTTCAGTTTGCCACCCACTGGAAACGAAGATTTGGGGGAGATAAGCTACACTTCGGGAACTACGGGCTTTTCAAAGGGTGTTATGTTGCTACACAACAGCCTGGCAGCCAACGTACGGTTTGCGCGTAACAATATGCCGCTGGAGTCGGGCGACAAGATAGTCTCCTTTCTGCCGCTGGCACATGCTTACGGCCTGGCATTTGAATTTCTGTTCCCCTTTTCACTTGGCTGCCACATAACCTTCCTGACAAAAACTCCCAGCCCACAGATTATTACCCGTGCTTTTCAGGAAATTAAACCACGGCTGATTCTCTCTGTTCCGCTGGTGATTGAGAAAATTTATAAAAAGAAAATCCTTCCCGTGATTAATAAATCTCCCATTAGCTGGATGCTTAAAACACCGTTGCTGAATAAATTAATCTACAAAAAGGTGTTGGCTGGTGTGAGAGAAGGCTTCGGCGGTAACTTTGTGGAAGTTGTGGTGGGAGGTGCTGCCCTGAGCCACGAAATTGAAAGCTTCTTCCGGCGGATAGGATTTCCTATCACGGTTGGCTACGGCATGACGGAATGTGGGCCGCTCATCTCTTATGCGGCTGCTCATAAAGCTAAAATTGGCTCTTGTGGCGTTGCTGTGGATACTTTGGAAGTGAAAATAGACTCAGATGATCCGGAGAATACGGTGGGCGAAATTCTTATGCGTGGCGAGAACGTTATGGCTGGGTATTATAGAAATAAGGAAGCAACCCAAATGGTGTTGGATGCAGATGGGTGGCTTCACTCCGGCGATCTGGGACTGATAGACAACGAAGGATTTATCTTCATCAAAGGCCGCAGTAAAAGTATGATACTTGGTGCCTCAGGACAAAATATCTACCCGGAAGAAATTGAATCGATGCTGAATAACCGTGCTTGTGTGGCCGAATCTATTGTTATCCAGCGTGATGGTAAGTTGGTAGCTCTGGTCTATCCCGATGAGGAAGTAATGAAGAGTATGGAACTTACCGGTAAAGAACTGGAGGGAAAACTGGAGAATTACAGGAAAGAGATGAACGAACAACTGCCGGCTTTTATGGCTGTTTCTCGTATTGTGCTGCACCCCGATCCGTTTGAAAAAACTCCGAAACTAAGTATCAAACGCTTTTTGTATCAGTAGATTTGCAGCGCTGAAATAACAGGCTTAAACAGCATGAATTCTGATGTCTATGTCTTATTCAATCCCCTTTTTGGATAAAATTGCAGGTTTTCTTATCCAATCCGGAAATATCAATAATTTGCACTCCTTGGTGGTCCTGCCCAACCGGCGTTCACAAGTATTTCTTAAAAGGGCACTTGCCAATAAAACCGGAAAAGATTTCTGGCTCCCCGACATGCTCACCATCGATGAGCTTATGACGCATTTGTCGGGGCTGACAGTCATCGATCCTCTCGTGGCATATTTTGACCTTTTCAGAATTCATCGCGATATGGAAAAAGAAAAAGCCCGCAGCTTGGACGATTTTCTGGCGTGGGCACCTTTGATGCTTAACGATTTCAGAGATATTGATTACTCCCTTGCCGATGCACACAGACTGTTCAATGAACTTTCGGAGGTGAAAGCTCTGGAGCAGTGGAATCTCGGCGAACGGCCTCTGACGGAAATGCAAACAGCGTATATTGCTTTTTTTCATTCGCTTTTTGGATATTATGAGCAGCTTCAATTCCGGTTACTTGCCAAAAAAACAGCATACAAAGCTATGGCTTACCGTGTAGCTGCCGAAAAAATGCGTGATGGAGACTTTGAGACTGTTGGCTGGAGCAATTTTATCTTCGTGGGTTTTAATGCCCTTACCGAAGCGGAGAGACAGGTGGTTGCCACCTTAAAAGAACATTTTCGGCTGCATTATTTCATCGATTCCGATCGCTATTATTTTGATCCGCAACAAAAGGGAACCCATGAAGCGGGTACTTTTTTGTATGATATCACCAAATCTCTGAAACTTGATGCGCCGCAGTGGGTTGGCGATGCTTTGCTGACAAAGGAAAAAGAGATTGAAATTACGGCTGTCCCCAGGCAAACAGGACAGGTGAAGTATGCAGGCCAGCTTTTGTATGAATGGCTTGTTGAGGAGAAAGTGGATGCCAAAAATATTGCTGTGGTTCTGGCCGACGAACGGTTGTTGGTTCCGTTGCTGGGCGCCGTTCCTTCGGCTGGCGAAGGTGGGCAGGCGTTTCGCTACAACGTGACCATGGGCTACCCGCTGATGCAAAGCCCGTTCTACGATTTGATATACCGCTGGATGCAGCTGCTGACTTTGCGAAATGAAGATGCCTCTTCCCGGATCTCTTTACCCGCATTGGACGGGCTGATGCAGAATCCCCTGCTGGAGATGGTGGCAAGCCACCGGCTTTCGGATTTCTTTTCCCTAAGCCATTTTTACGTTACGGCGGATGAAATCATGGAGGCAGTGACAGATGAGTCACTAAAATCATTATTCCGTCTACTGTTTTCCGGATGGGAAACCCCCGGACGGTTTATGGATAAACTGAAAAGTCTTTTGGCGCAATTCCGTGAGCTTCCGGCCATGTCGGAGAAGAAAAGCAGGTTACTTCAGTTTCAGCTTTCGCTGATGATGCAAGTAGCCAAACTGGCGGAGGGCATATTTCTCGAACAGAAAGAACACCTTGGTTTCCAGAGTATTCAGAAAATATTATTGCAGCTGATGGGACGAAAAGAGGTGAGCCTGAAAGGTGAGCCGCTAACCGGAATTCAGGTTATGGGTATGTTGGAAACGAGGAACCTGGATTTTGAACGTGTCATCATCCTCGGAGCTAACGAAGGTATTTTACCTAAAACAGGATTTCAGGAATCTTTCATCCCTTACGATTTGCGTAATGCCTATAGGCTTCCCTTGCAGAATACCAAAACGGCAGTGGCCTCTTATCATTTCTTCCGGTTGTTGCAGCGTGCCAAACATACCGTTATAATTTACAATTCCGAACCGGATGTCTTGGGCGGAGGCGAAGTCAGCAGGTTTGTTTTGCAGATTGAAAACGAGCTGGTCAAACGTAATCCTAATATCCGTGTATCACGAAAGATGGTCAAGGTGCCGCTGAAAGAAACCGGTAATCCGCAGGATATCGCCATCCGGAAAGAGAAATCGGTTATGCAGCAGCTGCAAAAGCTGGCTGAAAAAGGCATATCACCTTCCGCATTAAATACTTACGTCCGTTGTCCGCTACAATTTTATTACCGGTATGTTATAAAAATTGCCATTCCAGTACAGCCGGAGGTCTCGGTGCAGTCTAACACTTTTGGCAGCGTGATACATGGGGTTCTGGAACAATTATACAGGCCATTCAGAGGAAAGCTCATCGATGCCGAAAAGCTGAAAGAAAGCCTACAGGAAAACCTTGAAGATTTCCTACTTCAGGAATTTCAAAAAAATTATGGGCGGAACGATTTGAAATATGGCAGAGACCTGCTTATTTACAATGTTGCCCAGAAATATGTTGAGCGGTTTGTGATAAGTGAGACAGGTATGCTGGCGAAGGAGCCGCGCGAACTCATAGATACGGAAAGGGAGATGCAGACATCGCTTAATGTGGATGGCTTTCCAGTAAAACTGAGGGGGTTTATTGACAGAATTGATAAAAATCCCGATAATGGAGAAATAAGGATTATCGACTACAAAACAGGAAGTGTTGAAGCAAAAGATTTGAAGCTAAAAACATGGGATGCGGTTGTTGAGGATACGAAATATTCAAAAGCTTTGCAGGTTTTGACATACGCCTGGCTTTTCAGCAGAGAGCATGAAAGCGGACAGGTTGTGATTCCGGGAATTATCAGCCTGAAAAAGGCACACGGCAGTTTTATGCAGGTATTGTTTCCTGAGGCAACCTCTTTTGAGGACGTATTGGGTGCCGTTGAAGGCTTGTTGAAGAAACTTATTTCTCAAATCTTTGATGATGAAAAGCTGTTTTCGCAGACAGGTGACGACAAGGTATGTGAATACTGTGATTTTAAGAACCTTTGCCATCGTTGATAAAGGTTATTATAGCTGTTTATATTATTAAAAATAATCGTTTACAGGATGTTTGAAATTTACCTATTTTTGCTTATGCAGGTCTGAGTGGCCACTTTTGAAATACCTAACTGTTAATCACAATGGAAAAAAAATACGATATTCTCATCGTTGATGATCGTCCTGAAAATTTGTTGACACTTGAGGGGATACTGGAAAGTCCGCAGTTGAACATCATTAAAGCGCGATCAGGGAATGAGGCTTTGGGGCTTTTGCTGGAATATAATGTGGCTCTGGTGCTTATGGATGTTCAGATGCCGGGGATGGATGGTTTTGAAACCGCCGAGATTATGCGTAGCAGTGAGCGAACCAAACACATCCCGATTATTTTCGTTACCGCCATCAGCAAACAGAGGAAACATATCTTTAAAGGTTATGAAACCGGTGCCGTTGATTATCTGTACAAACCACTTGACCTCGAAATCCTGAAAAGCAAAATTTCTGCTTTTATTGAGTTGTTTAAATACAAGGAAAGCCTTGAAGAGACTGCCATCAAGCTTCAGGAGACTGTGGAACAGCTACACGATGCAAAGATTGCCGCTGAGGAGGCTACCAAAGCCAAAAGTATTTTCCTGGCCTCCATGAGCCATGAAATCCGTACGCCGCTCAACGGCATTATTGGCATTGCCGAGTTAGGGCTTCTTGACAAGGATTTGAGTGCACTGCAGGCCGAACGTTTTCTGGACATTAAGACTTCCGGTCAAAACCTGTTGGAAATTATCAACGACATTCTTGATATCTCGAAAATTGAAGCCGGAAAACTGGAACTAGAGGAAGCCGAGTTTAGTATTCGTGAGATGTTGGATATCGTTTTTAAAATTATTAATGTCTTCGCACAAGACAAAGATGTTAACCTCGTGGTTGATATGGACCCGAATATTCCCGATGCTTTAATCGGCGACCAGCTGCGTATCAGGCAGATACTTACTAACTTATTGAACAATGCTGTGAAGTTTACCGATAAGGGGTTGGTCAGGATGCGGATAGAGCTTATTGATTTGGTTGAAGAGCAAATACGGTTGCGTTTTACTGTGGAAGATACCGGCGTGGGAATTCCGAAAGAGAAACAGGAATTACTGTTTGAAAAATATACACAGGCAGAAGTTTCAACTACACGTAAGCATGGCGGGACCGGGCTGGGGCTCAATATAGCCCGAATGCTCGTAGATTTGATGGGCGGTAAAATTGATTTGGATAGTGAAGAGGGCAAAGGAAGCAAATTCTTTTTTACCATAAACCTGATAACCGGTGACCATACTTATGACCCGGCTGAACTAAATGCAGTTCCGCCGTTAAAGTACAACCGGGTTCTCCTCGTTACTACTCTTGAAGAACTTAAACAGCCATTCGAAACGATATTTGATTTCTGGAGAATTGGAAAAGTATCTGCATCAACACCCGAAGAGGCCGTAATACAATTAACTGAAAAACCTTTTGATGTTGTTTTTCTGGATTTTAACTGCTACGAGAAACACATCCGTGAAGTTATTAGTCAAATTGAAAAGGCTGCCGGTGATGCGGGAACACGGCTGGTATTTTTGTACAAACAAAAAGTAAATGTTGAAATAAGCCGATTGAAAAAATTGGGAAAATACGAGTTTATGCATAAGCCCGTTTTGCAACGCGACCTAAGAGATTATTTTCAGGGGGCAACTCCACAATCGCGGATGGTCGAAGCTGTTAATAAGACGAAAAAAGAGGTGAAGACACGAAATTCCGATGCCCAGATCAGCCTTCCATTTGGCGATGGAACTGAAATACTTGTGGCTGAAGACCAGTTGATTAACAGAAAAGTGATTACCCAGTTTCTCGAACGAAAAGGCTGGAGTGTTGAAGTTGTGGAAAATGGAAAACAAGCTGTAGAGACTTTAAAGAGACATCCCCGGCGGTTTTCTCTGGTGCTTATGGATGTGCAAATGCCGATTATGGATGGCTTTGAGGCGACAAGGCAAATAAGGATGGCTGAAGCCGGACTAAAAATACATGTTCCTATTATCGCCATGACGGCTCATGCAATGAAAGGCGATAAAGAACAATGTATTGCTGCCGGTATGGATAATTATCTCTCTAAACCGGTCAACCCTGATAAGTTATATGAAATGGTTGGGAAATACACATCGAGATAGGTTTTAAATCTGGTAAAATGGCGGACAAAAATGATTATATTAACTATGATGAAGCGAGCAAATGGGAACGGCTGAAGTATTCCCTTCGTACCTGGCACAATATAGGTGTGGGCAAATCTTTGTTTATATGGTTTCTCATGATCTCTTTTGTTCCGTTGGCAGCTGTAAGCTTCATCAACTTTTTAACTGCCTATCAGGGACTGACTATTGTAGCTGAGAAATCACTTAACGCATCATCTCAGTTACGCCTGAAGTATATCTATACTTTTTTTAATGAGGCAAGCGACTTTTTGGAAATCAACATTAGCTCAGTACAAAAAAAGCAACAGTTTGAAAGACTTGCCTCCGATTTTCAAAAAAGCAAATTAGATGTTGGAGATTTTGTTAAGAGCAAACAATGGAAAGTATTGACAAAACCACTTTATCCGGAAATTAAACCTTCCCTGAAATTACAGAATTTTTATGATTTCCTTTTTATTGACACAAAGGGGAATGTACTTTTCAGCACGAAAGAAGAGAGTGATTTGGGGACCGATATATTTCAGGGTAAAAAGCGTGATACACGTCTCTCCAGAACAGTGAAAAAAAGTCTTGCCGAACACAGGATGCTCTTCTCCGATTTGGAACGCTATGCGCCGAGTATGGGGATTATTTCGGGTTTCTTCGTACAGGCTGTAACCGACCAGCATGGAAAAGTAATTGGTGTATTTGCCTTGCAGATAACTATGCAAACCATTAACGGTATGATACAACAGGAAGCCGGTTACGGAAAAACAGGCCAGGCTTTTCTGATAGGCTCTGATCTTTATCTGCGCTCTTCCACGCGTTTTGGTGATGAATCTGAAATACTGCGGAAGAAAATTATTAACAAAAAAACGCTGGAGTGGAAGGACTTTCTGCAACATCGCGATGACAAGGCTTACCTGAAAGCCAACGAACTGGATGAGGAACGGGTAACTACTTACGATGCCACAGGAAAAGGGCATTATGTTTTGGGAATTTACCGGAATTTAAATGAATTGGAGAAATATGGTGTCCACTGGGCGCTGATTGAAGAAATTTCACATCAGGAAGCTTTTGCTTTTGCCCGCCGATTGTCGGATATTGCAAAGATAAGTTTCCTGATCACCGTTTTGGTGGTGATACTTATCTCCATTTTAGTTACACGTTGGTTTGTTAACCCCATCAAGTTACTCTCGTCCTGGGGTAAAGAAATTTCCACAGGAAAACTCGTTCAGAAAGAAATTAAGGCTCCTCAGAATGAAATCGGCGAGATGAAAGATACTTTCAACCAGTTGGTAGCTTCTCTTAAAGAATATTCAGACGTTGCCCAACTCGTTGCCAAAGGTGACTTTAGCAAGCAGGTGGAAGAGCGGAGTGATGATGATGTGCTGGCGCAATCTATTAATAAAATGGTAGCTAACTTCCGTGAAGTGGTTGAACAGGCCGACCAGATTGCAGGTGGCGATTATAACACGCTGGTTTCTCCACGTGGTAAAAAAGACACGCTGGGTAAGGCGTTGTTTAAAATGACAGAAACCCTGCGGAAAAATGCTGAAAAATTCCGTAACGAAGACTGGCTTAAATCGGGCCTTAATGAACTTGATGGCGTGCTGAAAGGAAAAAATAACATTGAAGAGCTGAGCGGGAGTATCATTAAGTTTTTCTCCACATACCTCGAAGCCCAGGTCGGGTTGATTTATCTTTATGATGAAGAAGAGGACGTGTTGAAACTTTCAGGGACTTATGCCGTTTCGGGTGGTGATGCGGCGCCTAATAAGCTATACAAGCCTGGCGAAGGTGTTGTGGGACAGGCTTTTAATGACGGAAAACGCCTAACAATTACAGGCGAGGGGGATAGGGATGTTCCATTGATCGACATGGGGTTAGGGAGCAAAATACCGCGGATGCTTGCCGTTGTACCTTTCTCCTTTGAAAACCAGGTTATCGGTGTTCTTGAAATGGGGTCGGTGAATCTCTTTAGTCAGCTTCAGCTTAACTTTATGGATCTGGCTATTCAGGATCTTGCGCTTGCAGTTATCACACTGAATTCTCACCTGAAAGTTCGCAGACTCCTTGAGCGGACGCAGGAACAAGCCAAAATTCTCGAAGTGCAACAGGAAGAGTTGCGACAGGCTAATGAGGAGTTGAAGGAGCAGACCGAAGCGCTGAAACGCTCCGAAGAAAATCTCCAAACACAGCAGGAAGAGCTGAAAGTCACCAATGAAGAGTTGGAAGAACGTACTAAAGCGCTTGAGATTCAGCGTGATGCCATAAAACGTAAGAATAAGGAGCTGGAAGTAGCACGGAAAGAGATAGAGAAGAAAGCCAAAGACCTGGAGACGGCAAGTCGCTATAAATCGGAATTCCTAGCCAATATGTCGCACGAGCTGCGAACACCGCTTAACAGTATTATTGTGCTGTCGCAGTTGCTGAACGAAAATACTAAAAATAATCTGAGCGAAAAGGAGAGGGAGTTTGCCCGTACCATCAATACATCCGGTATAGACTTGCTCAACCTTATCAATGATATTCTGGACCTCTCCAAAGTGGAATCCGGCAAAGTTGAGGTTAATCTGGGGAGGCTTTATCTGAAGGATTTGGGAGCATATGTTGAAACTAGCTTCAAACCTGTGGTTGAGGAAAAAGGGCTAAAGCTGAATATTGAAAAAGCGGATGCTCTTCCCGAATTTGTCGAGACCGATGTGCAACGGGTAGAGCAGGTTATTAAGAATTTGATATCCAATGCTATAAAATTTACTGAAAAAGGAAGTATTACTTTTAAAATGGATCGCTGTCAGGATAAAAAGTTGCTTAAGTCGTTGGGGATAGATACCGGAGATACCCTCGCTCTGACTGTTGCCGATTCGGGTATAGGTATTCCGAAGGAAAAACAAAAGGTCATTTTTGAAGCCTTTAAGCAAGCCGATGGTACTACCAGCCGAAAATATGGAGGAACAGGCCTCGGGTTGAGTATTTCGCGGAGCTTTGCTACACTGCTGGGAGGAGCTATTGGACTGGTGAGCGAGGAAAATAAAGGCACAGCCTTCACATTATATCTGCCCTGGAAATATGAAAATGCCGATGATACTGCACTGGTGGCCAAAGAGAGTAAGCCTGCTCCCAAAATTCATGAGGAAGAAGTAGTTACAGACATACCGAGTGCTCCGGCGGACGTTCCTGCGGTGGAAGATGACAGAGGAATCCTGCATGCGAATGATAAAAAAATTCTGATTATCGAAGATGATATCAATTTTGCCCGCGTACTTAAAGATCTGGCACACGAACATGACTACAAAGCCATTATTGCTTTAGATGGCGAAACAGGACTTTATCATGCCGATTATTACTCTCCTGATGCTATAATTCTTGATCTGGGATTGCCCGGCATCGATGGCCAGGAGGTGATTGACCACTTGAAGGCTAACCTTAAAACCAAGGCAATCCCCGTACATGTTATTTCAGCCAGTGATTTCGATATTGAAATGCTGAAAAAAGGTGCCATTGGCTTTATCTCCAAACCGGTTACCAAAGAGCAGATAGATGCCGTCTTTGAAAAGATTGAGCAAATTACTACCAAGCCACTTAAGAAACTTTTGGTTGTTGAAGATGAGGAAATTACACGGAAAAGCATCGAAAAGTTACTGAAAGATGACAATCTGGAGATTATCTCCACCGAATCGGGTGAAAAGGCTGTTGAATTATTGAAGAATGAGAAGTTTGACTGCATGGTTCTTGATTTGGGGCTGAAAGACTTGAGTGGTTTCGATGTGCTTGAGAAAATTCACAAAGACGAAAATGCCGCCAGGGTTCCTGTCGTTATTTATACAGCCCGTGAACTTAGCCGCCGTGAAGACGAGACGTTGAAAAAGTATGGCAGTAGTATTATTCTGAAAGGAGCACACTCTTTTGAGCGACTACTGGACGAAACAACTCTGTTTCTGCATCAGGTTGAGTCCGATTTTACCGGTGTTAAGAAAAAAATGTCGGAGAAACTACACAGCGATAATGTTCTGAAAGACAGGACTATTCTGCTCGTTGACGATGATATGCGCAACGTTTTTGCTCTTTCCAGCTTACTCGAAAGTTATGACATGAAAGTCATTGTCGGGAAAAATGGTAAGGAGGCCATCGAGAAACTAAAAGCAAATGCGGAAGTTATCGATTTAGTGCTAATGGATATTATGATGCCTGAAATGAATGGCTATGAGGCTATGAAGATTATCCGTAAGGAAAAACGGTTTGAGAAATTACCTATGATAGCGCTTACTGCCAAGGCTATGAAAGGCGATCGGGAGAAATGTATTGCTGCCGGTGCCAACGAGTATCTTTCAAAACCGGTGGAGAAGGAAAAACTTATTTCTATGCTTCGCGTTTGGCTTTATAAATAAGAAACAGCTACCGGTTATGGAGGCCATAGATTTCCCGACAACTGAAAATATCGAACTTGAACTGTTGTTGCAAGCTGTTTTCTTGCAATATGGTTACGACTTCAGAGATTACAGCCGCGCACATGTTAAGCGCCGTGTGAAGCACCGGATGGTGCAGGAAGGATTGAAAAGTATTTCTGAACTTCAGAATAGTATTCTCCACGATAGGAGTACTTTTGAACGGTTGGTACGCAGCCTCTCCATAAATGTGACAGAAATGTTTCGTAATCCTGATTTTTACAAAAGCGTTCGCGAGAGGGTTATCCCTGTTCTGAAAACTTATCCGTATCTGAAGATATGGCATGCCGGATGTGCCACCGGCGAAGAGGTCTATTCCTTTGCCATTATGCTGAAGGAAGAGGGCCTTTTGAAACGGACGCAGATTTATGCTACGGACTTTAATCCGGATGTGATTAAGCAGGCACAAAAGGGAATTTTCCCTATCCGCAACATCAAGGATTATACGTCCAACTATCAGAAAGCCGGAGGGAAAGAATCTTTTTCCGATTATTATCATGCCAATAACGAGTTGGTTATTTTTGATAAGAACTTAAGAAAAAATATTGTTTTCGCCGAACATAATCTGGTAACTGATGGCGTTTTTGCCGAAGTCAATATGATCGTTTGTAGGAATGTGCTGATTTACTTTAACCGTAATTTGCAAAATGAAGTGCTGAAGTTGTTACATAATAGCTTGATTACCGGAGGTTTTCTTGCACTCGGTACAAAAGAGTCGCTCATGTTTTCGGACAGAGAAAAGAAATATAAGACGTTGGACACCAAGCAAAAAATTTTCAAGAAAAAATATGACTAAAACACGGAAAATAAAAGCTGTGGTTGTTGGCGCATCGGCAGGAGGCTTGTACGCCCTCAAAAGACTGTTGCCCGCTTTGCCTGCTACTTTTCCATGTCCCGTGCTGGTTGTGCAGCACATGAGTCCACATTCTGATAATTACATGACGCGGATGCTCAATGACCTTTCCCTGCTAACAATAAAAGAAGCAGATGAAAAGGAGGCCATCATATCCGGAACAGTTTATATTGCTCCGCCGGATTATCATCTGCTCGTGGAATCCGACTACTCCCTGTCGCTTTCTGTTGAAGAAAAAGTAAATTATTCACGACCCTCCATTGATGTTCTGTTTGAGACAGCTGCCGATGTGTATGGCCCGCATCTGATGGGTATTGTCCTTACAGGCGCCAGCATCGATGGTGCCAATGGCTTGCTTGCCGTGAAAAAAAAAGGAGGTTTCACCATTGTGCAACACCCGGATGATGCCGAAAGTCCGGCCATGCCCAAAGCAGCCATCGAGATGGCAAAACCACATAAAATTCTGACACTGGATGAAATTATAGCCTTACTTTCGCAAGTATAAACCTGCCGGTAACGAAATATTATTGATTGGTACAAATCTTATACCGAACTCAGGTTATAAAATACCGGAGTTGTTGCACGTCCTGCCGGCTCGCTCTAAAATTTGAGATATTGCCTACTGCACGTAACGCATCATTCATTGGCGATTACCTCTTTTTTCCCGGATTCGGTTTATTCTTATTTTCATTTTTAGTCTGTTTCTTATCCTCGCGTTTACCTTCACGCTGTTGTTTGTTGTTGAAGCCAAGTGTGGAAAGAATTCCGCTCAGGTTACTTCTCCAAAGATAGTAGATAAACGATTTTTCAGGGACGCGGTCAAAATAAACAATTCCTTTTTTCGTACGACCCAGAAACGGCGGATTGTTGTTCTTGATGATAAAGCTGTTCATCATGAAATTTGCAAAAGGACTGTAAAATTTCTTACTTTTCTGTGATTTTTTCCTGTTGTAGAGTCTGAACTTGAGCTTTTTGTATAAAAAATTGACGCTTCCTTTGGCGGTGGTGTCATTTCCCGTAATCATGGGAACCTCCAGACTTCCAATTCCAGAGAGAACGGTTAATCCCAAAACATTTTCCGTTAATAAATTAAATTGAGTAAGGTCTATCTGTCCGGCTTCGGCAGAAAACCACCACTGCCTGTGTGGAGCAAAATAGGGCATGACAAGCGTAAAGTCCAAATTAGCCTGCTTCATTAGTTTTCCTGATCCGTGAAATTTTAATACCATATTGGAGTCTTTTCGTGTCAGCTCATTGGTTAGGTTTTCGGCGAGGACGTTAAAATTATCAATAAAAAAGACGCCTGGATTCTTCGAGATAACTTCATACTCGAAATAAGAAATCATGCTGTTGTGAAGCTGTACACTGTCAATCCTGAATCTGTACGGAATACGTGCCAGCATATCGATGGGCATGGGCTTGATAATTTTTCTACGCGGATAATGCATGTCACGTTCAAAACGAACACTCAGGTTGTTTAACCGCAAGTTGCCAAAGTGAATAAAATGTTTATTCAGCAAATCCTCCAGGTTAAAATTATCCAAAATGGCACTTTTGCCGTAAAGTGTGATGCGGTCGGTTTGGTGTACTGCTTTTGCAAAAAAATCATCCCGGCTATACCGGGGCGTTAACGTTATCGAATCGAGGCTTATCTTTCTGCTTGCCAGGCTTATACGGATGTCTTTGGTGCGAAAGGTGTACATGCTGTCACCGCTGATTACAGCTCTGTCGTTGAGGTTTATGAGCATGATTCCAAACAGTGCACCTGATGACTTCTCCCGTGGTTTGCCTCCCAGTTGAACGTTGTCGATGCTGATGTTTGTATTTTTTATATTTATCAGCTTGCTCATGTTGTCATATTGATAGCTGAAATTCACGTCTTTGAAAAAGCTGCTGTCCACATGGATGCTGCTTAATATATGGGTGTAGTGACTGAAAAAGTTACTACTGAGGAAGGATAACGACCGTTTCTTTTTAGTGGTGTCGTTGTTAATAACATTTACCCACATTTCCGGAACAGACCAGCTTTTAATATGAAGTTCTTTGTTTTTGCCACTACTTAAGTTGATATTGTTCAACGACATATTGTGTATGAAAAGGTAGGCGTATGCTTTTCTTAACTCAGGGTGAAGCAGTGTAGAGGAGAAGTTGGTTCCGATAATCTTTTTAATGCTTATTCTGTTTTGTGCAGACTGAACGGCAATTCTGTCTGCCACTATGTTAAGTTTTCTCAGGGTGTCTGAATAGGTCACTTTTTTTATGCTTAAATCCCAGTACTTCATTAAGTTCGGGGAAGTTCCTGTCAGTACTCCCGGATATCGCAGGTTGGGATGATAAAACAGGTTCAGGTTGTCAATATTGGCCATTTTATAATTATCATCATTTCGTATATTTATTTGTAAGAAACCGTGGCTCAGTATTATGCTGTCATAAATAAAAGTCCATCTATTGATGTTTTTGCTAAGAACTCCTCTTTTGAAATTTATAAATTGTATGTGAGCCTCTCCCTGTTGTATAATCGCTTTTCCGAAAACGAGGCTGTCGCTACGAAACAGTTTTGTATAATCCAGTGAAAGTAGGTGGATGCTCGGAATATTTACCTTGAACTGCAGGTTGCTGTCGTGTCCCTGCCGGAGTGAGATATTCTGAATTTGCAGCGTACCGGAGTCGCTGTTCAGGTTTGTTTTTTCTAATCGGGCTAACAGGTTATTCTGACTGATTCTTGTTTTTTGCAACACCGCTTCCCAGTGTTTCGGTTGTGAAATCAGATGTGAAGTATCATACCCCATTTTAAATCTGTAGAGTTTCAGGTCGAGCCGGCTGCTGATGTTAAAATCTTTACCTGGATGCCTGGATGTCAGGCTAAACCTGCTTTTCAGGATGTGAACGAACGCTATGTCTGTTTTAAATGGTAGCTTTACAAAGCTGTTCCAGTGTTTTGCAGGAAGAGTGTCTTCCGGATTTATGTTGGTCTGATTGGTTTGGCTAAAGTTTGCACCGTATAGATAGGCTCCTCCGGCAATGAGTGTTTGATGGAAAACCAGTGGGTTGAGCTTTGGTTTCATAAGGGTAACAGAACTTATGCTAAGTGTGTCATGTTTCATCGTGTCTGACTGGATAAAGTGAAGCCCTGAAATTCTGAAAAAACGGTTATTCCAAAGTAATTCTTTTGTTTCCAGCAGTTGCCCTGTAGTCGCCATGCTAAGCCGACATTCTTTTGAAGTGTAGAAGAGCGAATCGTACTGTATTGATGCATTTGGTCCGCTCAATACGGTACCTTGCAAACCGTTGGCAAAAAGATTAATTCCCAATATGTTTAGTGCGAGACCTTTGTTTGCTTTATAGCCTAATCTTCCGTTTCTGATGTCGATTCTTTCAACCTCGAAAGAATCAAAGACAGCAGGCTGAACTGTCAATTTCTGGTGACAAGCACTGTCCTTTTTCCAAAACAAGTCCGGAGAGTCTATGTTGATGGCAAGAAGCTGATGCTCCCCTTTTTGGAACCTTTTATCTGATAAACTGTCAATAAAAAGCTTCCCAGCACTGAATGAGGAGAGCAGTGAAGAGTCTGTTTTGCATCGTGTTGCTATCTTTAGATGGTTAATAATGAGTTGTTTAGTGCCGGAAGAATATTGGGTTTCCCCACTTTGTATAGCTAACGGGCTCTTTTCCCCTCCGAAAGCCATTTCGTGGTATGAAGCTGACATATCTTGGTAATGCAAGCTTTCTAATGGGTTTGTCAGAAATTTCTTTGTCGTCCATATACTGTACATCTCAAGGTTCATTCGTTTTACTCTCAAGAGAGTATCCTGGTTGCCATCTACCTGAAAAAGATGTATATGGTTTAAGCTTAAAGTATCAAGCGAAAGAATGTTATAAGTATCAAAAAGATCTTTTAGCAGTCTCGATGTAGAATTTCCGGTCTGTTTCTTATGGCTTGATTTAAAGGTGTATATACCACCAACGACTTTGATATTATTGAGTTGCAAAATACTTTTTCCAGATGGCTTCTGTTTTGTTGTTTTCAATCCGGAAATTCTCGTCCATCGCAGGTAAAGTTTCGCTACCGGTTGTTTCGTCTTGTTTTTACCTGCCGAAACAATTTGCAAGCCATTTAGAAACAGAGCATTATTCCGGGAAGAGTAATATGCAGAATCAAGTTTAATATCCATCCTTTCTGCAGCGGAATACCGGTGAAAATCCTTGACATATAGCTCGAACTTTTCAAAACTTAGCGGATGAAGTGAATCTCCGGCAGCTTTGATGGTCCCCAGTTCATTAATGGACATGTTGTAGCGGGCACTTCCGTAAATGTCTTTTCCCTTTTCTTCGTTTATCTTTACCTTTCCGAAATTGATTTGTGAATGGTGAATCAAAAACTGAAAGTTAAGATGCGTAATTTCATGTTTCTGCAGCGCATTCATCAAAGAACCGGGGTCGAAAGAAGAAACTTTGGCTTTGACTGCCGGTTTGTTCTGCCCCAGGGTAAACGTAGGTTGTTCGATGACCAGGTTATCGCAGATGAGCTGCTTGTATTTTATAAAGTCCCACAGAGAAATGTTGACAAGAGAAAGCTTTTGGAACTCCGCTTTTTTGAGTATGGTGCCTTTTGCTTCGTTGAAATATACATTTTTGAAAGTTAATGCGGATCCGTAAATTGCCAGCTTTTTGGAGAAAACGGCCACCTCAACTTTATCAAAATTTAAAGTAATTTGTCCTGCCGATTGGCGGTTAACCGTGCGTTGCAGGACATAACCTACCCATTGGCTGCGGGAAGCATACACTCCTGCCAGTAACAACACAAACAAGATAAGGAGGGCCGGTACTATCCGCTTTCTTTTCATGGCCGGACAACTTTTAGAAGCATAATATCAACATACACAGGGAGATGGTCGCTAAATCCACCATGATATGTAAAGCCATTGTATGTGCGGTTTGGTTTTAGTCCCATATTTTTTTCGTCTTTTTCCAGGAGAAATGGTGCATCAAAGATATGAAAGCTTTTGCCAACTACCAAGGTGGACGTACGGCTGCTTATGAGATTTTTTGAACATAGTATCCTATCAAAAATTGCCCAGCCAGAAAAACTTTTAATACTTCCTTTCGCCAACTTATAGTCGAAATGTGGTGGAAGGGCCGTAATGTTACATTGGTTTTGTGGCCGAATAATCCACTGCAGGCCTTTGTCGGTAACGGCTTCATTAAAATCGCCAAGGATAAGGATGCGGGCATTAGGTTCCTTTTTGCAAACTGAATCTACCGTATGGCGAAGGATTTTCGCTGCGAGAAGCCTTTTAGATACGGTTGCCATAAGCCCGCCATAACGTGATGGCCAGTGGTTGATAAAAAGTTGCAGGGTGTCATTTCCGGCTGTCCCTTTCACATACAAAATATCGCGCGTTCGTAAATTGTTATCTGCAGAATCGCGTACGTGGATAGCCTTGGTAAAAAGAGGGTGGAAGCTGGCTTTTCTGTATATAATTCCTACATCAATGCCGCGGTGGTCGGGCGATTCAAAATGAATGATACCATATTCTTTTTCGCCTAGCGGACTATTTTTCAACAGGTCTTCCAACACAAACCGGTTCTCAATCTCTGCAAAAGCCATGATATCCATCCTGTGCCACCCGCCCATGGCTGCTATCACTTTAAACATGTGTTGGCGCTTTGTTTTGTAACGCCAGGCTGTCCAGTGATGGTTGCCTCCCGGGTTGAACTCTGTATAGTCGATGGTGGAATCGGCAAAAGTGTCGAAATAGTTTTCTGCATTGTAAAACCCTATTCTTAGAAAGGTTTTCGCACTTTTTGATGGTTGCCCGGATAGAATATCTGTCCAGCTGGTAAGGAGAATGAGCAAACCGATGATAATGGGACTTTTCATGACAAATTGTTGCATACAAGTTTACGAAAAATTTTGGTTAGTTAGGAAGCGTCGTTCTCAACCTTTCATTCGGGCTTGCTTTTGCAAGGTTGAGCGAGGTTAAACGAATGAGATAGATACTCGGATATGAATTCTCAGCATGAGAGAAAAACACAACTTTTTATTGCGATCAAGGATAACTATGAACAAATGTTCAATATATTTGCATTCAAAATAATTAATCCATGTCGCCTCGACCCAAAAGAAGAAGAATACTGAGTGAGCCCCCGTCTGTTTCCGGTTTTATTCCGGAAAGTGGTGAATATTCTTCTGCTTCTGAAGACAGGGTCATCCTGTTTTTTGAAGAATATGAGTCCATAAGGCTTGCAGATTATGAGTGTCTTACGCAATTGGAAGCCTCAAAACGAATGCATATTTCCAGGCCTACCTTTACCCGTATTTACGAATCGGCACGTAAGAAAGTAGCCAAAGCTTTTGTTGAAAATAAACGCATTTCCATCGAAGGCGGACATGTGGAATTTAAAGCCGACTGGTATCGCTGCGAGAACTGCGGCTCGGTTATTAAGCGTAAATCGGGATGGAAAGCAAAAGGTTGTCCTGTTTGTGGTGATGCACAGCTTATTCCGTTGCAGCAAGCTGCCAACGATTTTCAGGAAAAATGTAGAGGCGCCGGACGTGGTGGCGGTCTTTTTCATGGTGGCAGGTGTATGACCGGCTTTTGCATCTGTCCCAAATGCGATTACAAAGAGGAACATGCTGCCGGTGTTCCCTGCAGCAGCTTACTTTGTCCTCATTGCAATATCCGTATGGTACGTGAAGATTCAGAACATTATAAATTCATTTTAAATAAACGAAAAAATAAATAAAATAGTAAAAATGGACACAAAAAAAGCAGGATTTAATTCAAAACTGATACACTCCGGTGGCGTCGAGGATGCCTTGGGCAGTGCGGTTACACCTATTTATCAGACCTCAACTTTCCGGTTTAAAAATGCCGACCACGGCGCCCGCTGTTTTTCCGGCGAGGAGAAAGGATACATATACACACGTCTGGGTAACCCAACTATCGACGACCTCGAGAACACGCTGGCAGAGTTGGAAAATGGTTATGCTGCGGTAGTTAATTCTTCAGGCATGGCTGCCGTGAACAATGTTTATATTGCATTTCTTGGCGCCGGTGACCACATGGTCAGTCATAATTCGGTTTATGGACCGTCGCGTGGTGTTATGGAAAAACTTTATCCAAAATTCGGTGTAGAGAGTACTTATGTGGACTGTACCAACCTCGAAAATATTGAGAAAGCTATCCGTCCCAATACCAAGATGCTCTATTTGGAAACGCCGGCTAATCCCACCATGGGCATTACTGATATTGCCGGAGCTGTTGCTATTGCCCACAAGCATAATATTTTGGTGTGTGTTGATAATACGTTTAGCAGCCCTTATCTTCAAAAACCGCTGGATTTGGGGGCCGATATTGTTCTGCACTCTATGACAAAATTTATCAATGGTCATGCTGACATAGTGGGAGGTTGTGTTGTCACAAAAACCAAAGAACTTTTCGGTGAGGTTGCCTACGTGATGAAGAACTTTGGCTTCAACATGGATCCTCATCAGGCCTGGCTTACCCGCCGCGGATTGAAGACCCTATCGGTAAGAATTGAAAGAGCTCAGGCCAATTCGGTTAAAATTGCGGAATTTCTGGAAAAGCACCCCAAAATAGAATGGGTTTTGTATCCGGGACTAAAGTCGCATCCGCAGTACGAATTGGCTAAAAAGCAGATGGCCGGTCCGGGTGCTATGATGTCGTTTGGGGTGAAAGGCGGACTCACTGCCGGAAAAATGGTTATGGATAATGTGCAGCTCGCTTTGCTCGCAGTTTCTCTCGGCGGTATTGAAACCTTGATTCAGCATCCTGCTTCCATGACCCATTCCAAGTTGTCAAAAGAAGAGCGGTTGGAAGCTGGTATTACGGATGGCCTGGTACGCCTTTCGGTAGGCATCGAAGATGTGGACGACATCATTGCCGATCTCAACTACGCACTGTCGTTGGTGTAGAGGGCTTGTTAGTTTTTAAAGACTCTATTGTGGTTTGTGCTTAAACCGCACTTTTTTAAGGCCCATTGCTTTAATCATCCAGTTGGGAAGTGGCTTGTTGGGGTCTCTCTTTTTTAAATTGATATTAAGGCCAAGCTTTTTTATCAAAGGTACTTTGTGTGTTTCCACAAACTCAATCAGGGTTCCATCCGAATCCTCAATATAACCCCAATGCCCGTTAGCTTCTCCCATATCAAATGATTCTTCGCTGAGTACTTTAAATGGGAAATTTTTCTGCGAACATTCTTCTGTTAAAGCTTTCATGTTGCTTATATCGAAACACAAGTGGATAAATCCAATGTCTCCCCAATACCTGCCGGCAAATATCTTTTGGGGGGCGTTGTCGAGATTTTGTATGAGCTCTATCTGGCTATCCCCGAATAATTTACTAAATCCGCCTAATCGGTCTGGTTTATGACCCAACAAAATTCTACGAAACCGGCAATTTCCATTAGGAAGGTCTTTCAGGTCGGGGAAAACGCCCTCTTTGTCGTAAACCACCTGGTCATAACCTAAAATATCCGAATACAATTTTAATGAAACAGAAATATCGGACACGCCAATCAAACACCCATAAGTTCCCCCGATATCATGACCGTTATCGGTATACCATGAGTTAAACTCTTTGATCTTTAGTGTGTTACCATAGGGGTCTCTGATGTGGAAGCTTTTCCTTGAATCCGGTTCTTTAGAAATATCTGTCAATATGTTTACGCCGAGACTTTTTAATCTGCCATAAGTCTTTTCTACATTTCTTGATTTTATAACGGCTATATTTATTCCCAGATCCCCTATTTTTAGTTTAGTTTTTGGTTTAGATGGCTTTCTGTCAAGATACTGCCATATCTCATATCCACTACCTCCCTGCATATTCATTGACAAGATGGCTTTTTTCTTATGAGGCTGTCCTCCCATATATCGAGCCATATCAGTAGCAACATTTTCATCTTCAAATACGGATACGTCAGCCCCCAACCGTGTCGCATACCATTCAAAGGCTTCGTCAGCATTATCAACACCAACGCCAATTTGCTGTATCCCGTAAATTATTTTTTTTTCCATAGCCCGATAGTTTTTATTGTGATTTAGTGGTTGGGCAACTTGTTCATATTCATTGCCAAATGTACAGTTTATTCCATACAAACGACCACATCAAAGTTGTTTCTTTATCAATAGACCTGTTTATCAGCCGGGAACATCTGTTGTGATTAAAAAATGTAAAGAGTTGGTGGCAGGTCTGTATTTCGTTTTTCAATTTATTAAGCTGAGGTCGATATAACCCGCTATAACTTCATGATTTTTAGCGATAAATATGAAATGCTATTGGTTTTCTGTGAGATAAATCTTATATTGAACTAAGGTTATGAAGAATATATTTAGGGCATCAAATGAAATAATATGTATTTTTGCAGTGATAAAAAAGTTCCTTGTAATACTTATCAATCCGATTAAGGTTTAGTTTAACGCTAATTAATAGGGAATTGTGTGAAAATCACAAGCTGTCGCGCAACTGTAAAGTAACGTGAAAGTTCTTGCCAAAATATCCACTGTCCGTTTTTGGGGGATGGGAAGGAGGCGGGAATGTTACAAGCCAGGAGACCTGCCTTCTATCGTACTGATTATGCTTCCGCGACCAGAAGCAATATCAAGAATTGATTATAACTGCCTTTAATTTCCATTCCCGGGATTTGGGTATCTCATATAATCATACCACCTTATTGTTTTTAATCGTAGAGCATCTCAGGTATAGCAACCGCTTTGAATGTTTAATTAATTAAAAAACAAAAAGTATGATTCCTCAAAATTTAGGTTACCCGCGAATTGGTGCTAAAAGAGAGCTCAAAAAAGCCTGTGAACAATATTGGGCAGGCAAATCAAATTTATCCGATCTTTTACAGGTTGGTAAAGAAGTACGACTGTCGAATTGGAAAATTCAAAAAAATGCCGGGATTGAGTTAATCCCTTCCAACGACTTTTCCTATTACGACCAGGTGCTGGATATGTCGTTAACTGTCGGAGCAATCCCGGGTCGCTACAACCGAATTCTTACTAATCATAAGATGTTTACAGAATTTGACCTCTATTTTGCTATGGCCAGAGGCTATCAGAAAGATGGTTTGGATATTACAGCAATGGAAATGACCAAATGGTTCGATACGAACTACCATTATATTGTCCCCGAATTTTATAAAGATCAGTCGTTCATGTTTTTCTCCACAAAAATTACAGATGAATATGAGGAGGCAAAACAACTGGGAATCAAGACAAAACCAGTACTCATAGGCCCTGTTTCTTATTTGCTTTTGGGGAAAGAAAAAGAAGAAGGCTTCGATAGAATTGATTTAATCAACAACCTGATTCCGGTATATATTGAAGTTCTCCGCAAGCTGGTTGATATGGGAGTGGAGTGGGTACAATTTGATGAGCCATTTCTGGCACTGGACCTGTCAGAGAAAGAAAAAAAAGCTTTTTACTTTGCATACGCTCAAATAAAGCAATCCTTTCCTCATCTGAAAGTTATGCTTACGACCTATTTTGAAGGCCTTAGAGAAAATACTTCCCTGGCATTGAGTTTACCAGTGTCTGCTTTGCATGTTGATTTGGTAAGGGCGCCACAGCAATTGGAAGAGCTGTTACGTATGATTCCAGAACACCTCAGCCTTTCATTGGGCATTGTTGATGGTAGAAATATCTGGAAAAATGACTTTACCGGATCTCTCCGGATTATTGAGAAAGCTGTTGCAAAACTTGGTAGCAACAGACTTTTGATAGCGCCTTCCTGTTCGCTATTACATTGCCCTTTTGATTTGGACAATGAAACAAATGAAGAGATACTTCCAGGTAAAATCAAAAACTGGATGGCCTTTTCCAGGCAAAAGGTAAAAGAGGTAGTTACCTTAGCTAAGTTAGTAAACCCGACTACTTTTTCGGAAGTTGAAAATGAATTAAAGGAAAACATACTGGCAATAGAAAGCAGAAGAATGTCCGGATTAATTCATAAGCCAAAAATCAAAGAACGGGTGTCCTCAATTGACGATTCCTTTTCAAGAAGAGAAACTTCTTTTGAACAGCGTCATAAAAAACAAGAAGCAGATTTGAATTTGCCACTGTTCCCAACGACCACAATAGGCTCTTTTCCACAGACCAAAGCAGTGCGTCAGCTAAGGGCCAAATTCAAAAAAGGCGAGTTAACGGCTCAACAATATGAACAAGCCATAAAAGAAGAAATAGAAAAAGTAATTCGCTGGCAGGAGCAGATTGGCCTGGATGTGCTGGTGCACGGTGAGTTTGAGCGAAATGACATGGTGGAATATTTTGGAGAGCAGTTAGATGGTTTTGCTTTCACACAGTTTGGGTGGGTACAAAGCTACGGCTCACGAGGTGTTAAGCCGCCCGTTATTTTTGGTGATGTGGAAAGAACCCATCCTATGACAGTGAAATGGTCAGCCTATGCACAATCCCTGACCGAAAAACCTGTAAAAGGGATGCTTACCGGACCTATCACCATTTTGCAATGGTCTTTTGTTAGAGACGACCAACCCCGGGAGACAACAGCCTATCAAATTGCCTTTGCTATAAGAGATGAGGTGGCAGACCTTGAAAAGGCAGGTATCAGGATTATTCAGATAGATGAGCCAGCCATAAGAGAAGGACTTCCGTTAAGAAAATCCGACTGGTCAGACTATCTGCAATGGGCCGTAAAAGCATTTCGGATAAGTTCGTCATCTGTAAAAGACGAAACACAAATCCACACGCACATGTGCTATTCCGAATTTAATGAAATTATTAAAAATATTGCGGATATGGATGCAGATGTTATCACCATTGAGACTTCCCGTTCGCAAATGGAACTGCTGGACGCTTTTGCAGATTTTCATTACCCGAACGAAATAGGGCCGGGGGTGTACGACATCCACTCTCCCAGAGTTCCTTCAAAGGAAGAGATGACCGCTTTACTTGAAAAAGCTTCCCGTGTGCTAACACCAAAACAACTTTGGGTAAACCCTGACTGCGGCCTTAAAACGAGAGGCTGGAACGAAACCCGGGATGCTTTAGTCCAAATGGTGGAAGCAGCAAAATCGATAAGAAAAATAGTACAGGATAAATAGATGCTGTTAGATTATTCCGGCTTTGCAGGATTATTAAAATTGAGGTTGTTTAAAGTCCGGTGAGATCAGGATATTCCTCTCAGATTTTCAGTTTGACTTCAAACAACCTTGTTAACAGCTTTTTACTTATGAAAAGGATAGAAGAAAAAATAAACAAATCAGAAACACGAATCTTTAAGGCTGTATTTCCCAATACAGTCAACCATTACGACACGCTCTTTGGTGGGTCTGCTATGAAATTAATGGACGAAGTTGCCTTTATAACTGCTACCCGGTTTAGCCGGCTGAAGATGGTAACGGTATCATCCGATCGTATTGATTTTAGAAAACCAATACCTCACGGTACTATTATAGAGTTAGTGGGTAAAGTGGTTTATCTTGGAAACACAAGCCTGAAGGTGAAGGTCGACATCTTTGTTGAAAAGATGTACTCTGATGAGAGGGAAAAAGCTATTTCTGGGACGTTCACATTCGTTGCTGTCGGCGACAACAGGCAGCCAATCAAAATAACCTGAGCTCGACATGAGCTTTGCTCACTGTTTTAGATAATTAGCTCATAGACAGAACAATACCATTAGAAACATAAAAACAAACCCGAAAGGTCTGAATTATTAGTCATTAATGGAAATATTGTTAACCCGGTTTAAAGAATGGACCACCCTGAAAGCTATGTTGATAGTGCTTTTTACAGCTGAATTTTCGTAAATGTTAATTTCTTAGTTAATAATTTAGAGCCAAAATGTTTTTTAACGATAGATAATGACTTATCTTTAAAGCATAAATTGATTAAAGGGAATACTGTGAAAATCAGTAGCTGTCCCCGCAGCCGTAAGTTGTAAAACAGCCTTGGTATCATAAAGTCACTGTCCGCCTGAGGCGGGATGGGAAGGCAACCAAGGTGCAACAAGCCGGAAGACCTATCAATTTTGGACATCATTTCGTAGCTTTCGGGTGAAAAAAGCGAAGAAAGACTGATCACCTTTCTGGTATTTTATCCTTTGCTACCATTAATTGTTTAACTAAAAAAAGTATTATGAAAATTAATGGTATTATTGAAACCGTACAAAAACGTGACGGACGTATTGTTCCGTTTGAACTTGAAAAAATCACTTTTGCCATATTTAAAGCCTTGCGGGCAATTGGACAGCCCGACAGAGCATTGGCCCAAAAGATTACCCAAGATGTTATCGGGAAGATAACTTCGAAAGTACCCGCCGTAGAAGAAATTCAGGATGCAGTTGAGTTTGAGCTTTTTGAACAAAAACAGTATAAAGCCGCCAAGGCATACATTATCTATCGAAAACAACACGAAGGGTTTAGAAATGTAAAAGAGCTCTTCTCAAATATCGATATTATCGAAGATTACCTGCATAACAACGACTGGCGCATTAAGGAGAGTGCTAATTCAACCTACTCGTTGCAAGGTATGAATCAGCATATTTCAACAATTATCAGTTCGCAATATTGGTTAAATAAGATTTATCCTGCCGAAATTGCAAACGTCCATAAACAGGGGAAATTACATATCCATGATTTGGGTTACCTGAGTGTTTATTGTGTTGGTTGGGATTTGCAAG
>CAYYOW010000008.1:0-42785 GCA_964473395.1 uncultured Lentimicrobiaceae bacterium
GTGGCCGAACGGATACCGGTGTTCATGCCCGGAATTTCTTTCTTCATTTCGATTTACAGCAACCACTGGCTTTTACGCCGCAGGATTTTGTTTTCAGGCTTAACAGATTTCTGCCGGAAGATATTGCCGTACTGGGTGTTTGGGAAGTTCCACAGGAAACCCATGCCCGTTTTGATGCCGTCAGCCGGACTTACCGCTATTACATTTCCCGGAAGAAAGACCCATTTGTACAGGATACTGCCCTGGTCTTTATGGGCAGGCTGGATGTGGTAGCTATGCAGCAGGCGGCTGGCTATCTGCTAGAATACGATGATTTTACCAGTTTTTCCAAGTTGCATACACAGACTACTACTAACTTTTGCCGGCTGGCAGAGGCACAATGGGAGCAAACAGAAAACCAACTTATTTTCACCATTACATCCGACCGGTTTTTACGCAATATGGTGCGTGCCATTGTGGGGACGCTGCTGGAAGTGGGAAAAGGGAAGTTGAAACCGGAAGAGATGAAAAGTATTATAGAAGCCAAAGACCGAAGTAAAGCCGGATTTTCCGCACCGGCACAGGGCTTGTTTTTGGAAGAGGTACGCTATCCTTTTGAATTGGGAATGATGTCTAATAAAATAGGATTATGAATAACAAAAAGAAAAAACTCATATTTGATGGTGCAATGATCGTCTTAATGGCTGCTATACTGTTGTTGGTGAACTATTTTGATTTCTCAAAACTGTATGTTGCATTTGGACTGATTCCGCTGGTGATATTTTATTATTTGGGTGCTTATTCTGCAACGAAATTCGGGAAGGATTAAGGATTTCCTCCTTCCGGAGAGGGGCGTGCAGTTTCTCATGCAAAAGGCCGGTACTTCAAGTAAAAAGCGTACACTTGCTGGTCAGGATTTCATATCCTGACCTATTAAAAATCTATTTTTCCTCTTTTACCAACGGTACAGGCTTTTTCAAGAAAGCATTATAAAAAAGCTGGTGGATGTTGGTACGGATATCTGTATCCATGATCTTGTTGTTGTACATGTCGGGGAAAACGCGGTTGGAGAGGAAGACGTAAACAAGTCCGTTTTCAGGATCTGCCCACATGTAAGTACCTGTATATCCGGAGTGGCCGAAACTCTTGTTGGATACCGACTTGCAATTGGAGAGATGGTCTTTGTACACTAACATTGGCTTGTCAAAACCCAACCCCCGGCGGTTGCTGTCGGCAGCGAAATAGCGATGGTTGAAAATATCGATGACCATAGGACTGAGGATTTGTTTTCCGTTGTATTTACCATGATCGAGTAGCATCTGCATCACGGTAGCCACATCGCGGGCATCGCCAAAAAGCCCGGCATTACCAGAAACACCTCCCAGCATGGCCGCTCCCTGGTCGTGTACATCGCCCCATATTTGCTGCCGGCGCCAAACCGTGTCGTCCTGCGTTGGGTTAATCTCCCGGAGAGGAAAAAATTTCCGTGGTGTAAAAACTAATCTGTGCAGACCCATGGGATGGTAAAAATTATGGTAGAGATATTGGTCGAAAGGTTGGTTGGTGAGCCGCTCAATCATGGTTTTAAAAAGATAAAATCCCAGCCCACTGTATTTGTATTTTTTTTCTCCAAGTGGTGAATCAATGATTTGTTGGAGGATGTGGTAATGGTAATCTTTTTGCAAATACATATTTTGTGCCACACGTACCGTGTGCTCTTCGTCTATGTGCTTGTGGTAGAGGTTGGTGTCGGGACCGGAAGCAGTCATCGTACTTTCATAAAATGGAATCCACTCCTCCAACCCCGATTGATGTGCCAGAATCTCTTTCATACCGAGGTCTTTTTTGTTGCTGTGGCGCAGAACGGGAAGGTAATACGAAAGTTTTTGGTCAAGTTTGATGATGCCCTGTTCGTCAAGTTTCATAAGTGCCAGCGTTGTCCCCAATACTTTGGTGAGCGAGGCCAGATCGTACAAGTCGTTCATTTTCTCAGGCAACGTATCGGTATAGGTATGGTAGCCAAAAGCTTTGTGATAGAATATGACACCATTTTTAGCAGCGAGAATTTCACAGCCCGGATACGCTTTCATGGCCATGCCGGCCAGCGCAATAGAATCCACTTTTTTCAGGGTGTCAGAATTGGCTCCGACACTTTGCAGTGTACCGTAGCGGAGGCGGATTTGCGAAAGGTACAGTCCTGTTCCCATAGGAAAACGGTTGGTGCTCACCGGTAGTCGCCCAATGGCTTTTCGCGTTCCGGTGATTACTTCTGCCGATGCTTTTAACGTTTGCGGTTTTTCCTGATATGAAACCACGATGGCAGCAAAGTCGTCCGGACTTTTAAAGAAGTTCAAAGCATACGGGCTGGCAAAAATATCCAAAATGGTTTTGGTTTGCTTTGCTGCCTTTTCCACAAATTGTGCTTCGGCTTTGGGTATCCCGAAACGTCTTGTTGCCGCGATGTTGGTGTTTACAATACAAAGAATTGCCCGATCATATCGGGGAAGTTCTTTTAACACAAAATTCCGGTCTTTGGCAGCAGCATCGCGTTTCAGATAATATATTTTGGCTGGAAAATATTGCTGAAAAGTTGTCTCGAAATCCGTCCGGTGGTTGTCGCCTACGATGACAATGGCAGTTGTAGCCGGAACAGAATCCTGCAACGGAAGCAGGCTGCTGTCATTTTTCACTACAGTTACGGATTGATAAAAGAGTCGGTTGATGGTACTTTTATCACTTTTCGGGTTTAGGTCGGCTAGGAGGTTACTGGTGTTGATGATGGTACGTTTGTAAGCGCCGCTGAGGTATTTGTATTTCAAAATTTTCTTACAACTCTCTTCTAACCGTTTTTGGTTTTTTTTGCTTTTTTGTACCGCCTTTTTGATATTCTCAATGGAAGCAGGGATATCATCGGGAATCAGCAACAAGTCGTTTCCTGCTTCAAAAGCCATTTTGGCCACTTCGCCTTCAGGATAATCGCGGGTAACACCTTTCATGTCCAGAGCATCGGTGATGATAAGTCCGTGGAAATGCATTCTCCTTTTTAACAATTTGGTAACCACGCGGTAGGAGAGGCTGGTAGGGAGATTTTTACGTTTCTCCAAGGCAGGTACCGACAGATGAGCCACCATCACAGCCGAAACAGGAGGATGGCTTTTAAAAAGGAAACGGTAGGGATAGAGAGCTGTTTTTTCTATCTCTTTTTTGCTCGCGTTGACCCGCGGAAGGGTTTTATGCGAATCCTGATAGGTGTCGCCGTGGCCGGGAAAATGCTTGGCAGTGGCAATAATGCCATTTTCTTCCATCCCTTTTACGTACATAAAGGCTTTTTCGGCCACTTTTTGCGGATCTTCGCCAAAGGAGCGCATGCCAATGATGGGATTTTTCGGATTGCTATTTACATCTACTACCGGAGCAAAGTTAATCTGGATGCCCATTCGGTTGAGTTGCTGCCCTATTTCCTTTCCCATTTGGTAAATGAGGCTGTTGTCTGCTGCGCTGCCGAGCGTCATCTGCAACGGGTATTTCAGTGTGCTTTTCAGGCGCATGCCAAGTCCCCATTCAGCATCCATACTTACAAAAAGCGGGGTCCTGGCGAGGTTGTTCCACCGGTTGGTTTGCTTTGCCTGGGCTACGGGTGAGCCGGCAAAAAAGCAGACTCCTCCAATGTTATATTTTTTAATGTATTCATCCAGTCGGCTGTCATAAGGCTTATGGGAATAGTTGGCGCGGGCAATGATAAGCTGCCCGATACGCTGTTCCTGCGTCAGGCTTTGGTAAACGGAATCAGCCCAGTGGACGGCACGTTTTAGTTGTTTTGTATTTTGTGCAGAAAGCTGCGTGGAGAAGAGAAAAGCTGCTAAAAGTAAAAAACTGAAAATTAATCTGCCGAAATGTTTTGACATGGGAAAATGTTTGTCTCAAAAATAAGGAAAAATTACTGTGAAGAGAGAACGTCAGTATAATTTGCTGTTCTTTTTACGAATTACAGCAAAATATCTTCACTATCCGTAAAAAGGCATTATTTTTGACCTGAAAAGAGTTGGGTTATGAAAGAGCGCATCTATCTCGTTGGTTTTATGGGAGTGGGAAAAACCACAGTTGGGAAAAAGTTGGCACGGCAACTGGGCTACCGTTTTGTGGATATGGATGACTTTTTCGAAGAGAAGTTTAAAATTGAAATTCATCGGTTTTTCAATAAATATGATGAGCCGCTTTTCAGAAAGCTGGAACATGACCGGCTGATGAAAACTTTTGAAATGGAAGGTGTAGTGGTGGCCACCGGTGGTGGAACACCTTGTTATCATGGCGGTATAGAAGAAATTTCCCACCACGGGATGAGTATTTTTCTGGAGATGCCACCCGCCGTCATAGCGTATCGCTTGTTGCATGCCCGAAGAAAACGGCCGTTAGTGATGGGAAAAACAGGGGAGACTCTGACGCAATATATCGAAGAAAAACTTGCTGAAAGGTTAAGCTGTTACGAAAAAGCAGACATAAAGGTGAACGCAGTACAGGTGGATATTGCTGTATTGGCGGAAGAGATCAAGCATTACGATGTGCGGATGTGAGATTTGGGAATAGAAGCTTAATAGTTTAAAGAGTGGACGCTTTAAACGGGTGGTGTTTACAGCAGAAACGAAAGGTCGCTGCCGGGCTCAAGTTCCCGGGGCTCTTTGCCAAAGTGAAACAGACGAAGGCTTTTGTGGCCAATGAGTTGGAGCTGTTGGCTTTCGAGGTCAAGCAGGCAGCCTTCGCGCAATCCAACAACCGTTGTGTTCCGGTTAACGGCAAGGAATTCGTCAATTCTTTGCTGGCGCGTTTCACCACCGTGTCCTGCCGGGTTGGCGTCAATATAGTGCGGGTTAATTTGAAACGGAATCAGCCCCAGTGTTTGAAAGCTAAGCGTCTAACGGGCATGTCGTTGGTAGTCATTAATGTAGGGGAAGCTATATTCGCACCTGCACTCCATCCGAGAAAAGGCGTTCCTTCCATGGCTTTTTTGTGAATAGTTTCATGGTTGTAAAAATAGACTTATTTTACTTTTGACGAAAGTGCTTTCCGATAGGTTTTGGCAAAATATGCCCATGCAGGCTGCGCCAAAAAGAGGCTTTGGGGCTGGATACTTTTGCTCACAAATCCCAGAGCAATTTGCTTTTGTTCCAATTTGGTGTTAGTAGCATTTCCTAAAAGCTGTAAATAGCGCAAAGCTTCTGCAAATTCTTTATTTTGGATAAAATAACGAACGGCTTCCAGAGTGAGTTTCTCTGAGTGCTGGCTCCGGACAAACGGATACAGCTTCGTAAAGGGGAGCCCGAATTTCTCTAAATGTTCGTCGCGGTATTGTTGTTCAAGCTTTGCATATTCTGGCAAAACGGACACAAACCCATGACTGAAAAGCTGTAAGGTGAGTTTGTGGTAGGCATCCGTAAAGTTGAAAAGAGCTTCGTACGAACGAAAGGCCTTGTTTGTCTTCTCTTTAGCCCCTTCGCAGGAGCTGTTATACTTGTAAAGTTGTTTGGCTTTGAGAAAATAACTTTTGGCAGCGGCCATGTGGTAAGCTTTCACGGCACGTTGCGTTTGCGTGAAAAGGCGGGAAATCTCCTCTTGTTTCCATTGGCAACCAGCCACTTTTATTTTTGCAGAAAGGGTATCGAGCCTGCTTTTTACGTTCTGGTTTTCTGTTATTCCATAATGCCGGCTCAGGCTTTGTGCCAACCGGTAAACGGAGTCCGCTTTTTGAAAATGTTTTTTCCATATTTCCAGGTTGGCTTCATCTGTAATAGCCAAAATATAGGAAACCATGGTTTCAGAAACAAGGGTATTCAACAGCGGGGAATCGGGAAGTGAAAAAGTTCTTTGCAATCGTGTAGCGGAGTTCAGATAAGTCATTGCCAGGGTGTTCCTGTTTTGATCATGCAGCTGTGCACCTGCCGAAATGGTTTGCTGATAAATGGCAGTAGCTGTTTCTGTCATCTCTTTATTTCGTGTAAGTTTTGAATTGAATGGACAAAGCTTCAGGTAGTCTTTTGCTATTTGAAACAGTGTATCGCGAGAAGCTGTGATGTTGCCCCGATCCAGTAATTGTTGCGAAACATCAAGCCTGTGTTTCAATAACATTTCGCAGGTGATTGCGCGTAATGAGTCGATGCCAGGGGAATTAGGGCAGGCCTGATAAGCGGCGTCCAGAAAAGAAAGCGCCCGATGGTAATGCACCTGTTTGAGATTGGTTTCGGCCATCCGGAGCATTTCCCCGGAATAATGTAAATAACAGGGAGGAGTTTTTGGCTGATTTATTTCTGCGTCGTAAGTATTCAGACTTTGGGAGGCTTTGTTTATATACCTGTTTGTCAGCTGAAGATCGTTATTTTCGGAGGCCATCAGGGCAACTTTCAGATAGGAGGTAGCCAGCCCGTCACGGGCATGGATAAGGCAACTGTCAAATTCGGTACTACGTTTTACTTCCGGAAAGCGATTCTCAAAATAGGCAGCGTTGGCCAGAAAATCCAGTGCGCGGACAAAGGCCTGCTGACGGATTTTCAAAGAAGCGACATCGATAAAGTATTTATAAATTTCCTGAGAAACTGTCACCTGATCCAACCTGATATCCTGATCATAAAAAGTGGATACCCGGCTTACAAAGTCTTTTTCATGGTCGTCGGGAAACACCCTGGCAAACTCGTTGAAGCTGGCTGCTATGTAAGGTTGTTGCTCTTCTGAAAATGTCACTGCTTTGATGGAAAGTGCTACGTAACTGTGGGTGAATTTTTCTTTATCTACCGGGATGGTCGGAGTATTTTCGCTTAGCATCTGTTGCGACAGTGTTTTCATACGTATTTGCAGACGTAACATTTTACTTAACTGCTGTTCAAAGTTTAACGGGTCGCGTAGCTTTAAATGCAGCTGCCGGGAAAAGTTGTGCTGCCGGATGTAACTTTCCAAACGGGTGAGCGTGACATAGTTCAGGAAGAAATCGGCAGCCGAAGGTCTTGCTTCTGAGGTTTTCATCAGTAGCTGCGGCATCTTCTTCATAATTTTGACATAGCCGTAGTAGTTGTTGATAAGACCGGCTGTTTTTAAAAAGTGGTTGTAGTTATTTGATGTGTAAACTACACGGTTCACTTTTATTTCGATAGAAAGCGCCGAAGCTAAGATGCCTTCTGAAAGGGGCAGTGTAAGCTGTCCTTTGGTAAATGAAATAGTTCGGGTTAAGGAATCGGTGAGGCGGTTGTTCTCGTAAAATAGAAGTTCCACATCGAGTTTTTCCGGCAGAAGCAAGGAATCAATTTTGAAATCACGGAAGAAAATATTGCCGGTCACATTTTGGTTATGGACTGAATATCTTAGAATAATCTGACCGTCACGGGATTTAACAATTGAAAAATGTACCTTGAAGCTAAGCTGTAGCCTGAGGCTGTTTACATTTTCGTTATTGTTGGAGGCCAGCAGGTTGAAAACTGATGCCAACTTGCTTTGTTTGTTTAGCAAAGAGTATGTAATGCCGAGGTTGAATTTTTGGTTCCATGACTGTGCCGTTGTGGTAATTGTTGCGAAGCTAACGAGCAGTGTTAGAAGTACGGGGAGAATACTTTTTTTCAATCTCAAATTTTTTTTGCAAAAGTAGGTAAACAGGGAAATTTGAGCCGATAGCCTGGCTGCCGCCCCAAAAATCATCAAAATAAAATCATAAAAAAAGTTCACATCTTATTGAAGATGTGAACTCTTAGAATGTGCCCAAGATAGGACTCGAACCTACACGACCTTGCGATCACTAGTCCCTGAAACTAGCGCGTCTACCAATTCCGCCACTTGGGCAAGTGGAATAATGAACTTGAATTTTTAATAATGAATAATCGGTTTTTATAAGAACTGTTCCTTGTACACTATTCACCTTTCAATGTCCATCACTCTCCCGGTGCCCAGAACAAGAATCGAACTTGCACTCCCAAAACGGGAACATGGCCCTCAACCATGCGCGTCTACCATTTCCGCCATCTGGGCTAAAAGAGGGTGCAAAAATAGTATTATTTCCTTTTTATTTGCAAATTTCAGAGAAATAATTTTTCACGGGGAAACTGTCTTTTATGACGTGGAAAAAGAAGATCTCTGAGCCGGACGGAGCAGTATAATTTATATTGTCGGGAACAGGGAATGTGTTCTTTTCAGAAAAACATTTATATTTGGCACTTAAAACAAATGGTGATATGGTTCAGATAAAAAAAGTTGAGAATAAAAAAGATTTAAAAGCGTTTATTGGATTCCCGTATGAACTTTATGCTGATGATGCACTTTACGCACCCGATTTGAGAATTGTTCAGAAGGAAACGCTGGACAAGAAAAAGAATCCGTTTTTCCATCATGCCGATGCCGATTATTTTATTGCGCTTGATGAAAACGGTAAAGTTACAGGGCGTATTGGCGCTATCACCAATGAGTATTACGTCAAACACTGGAACGAAAATTACGGTTTTTTTGGTTTTTTTGATTCTGTTAACGATAAGGAAGTTTCCGGAGCTCTTTTTGATGCGGCCAAAGGCTGGTTGAAAGAAAAGGGCGTTGATGGCGTTTACGGCCCTATGAATCCCTCCACAAATGACACCTGCGGTACGCTTATAAATGGTTTCGATACGCCGCCTTATGTGATGATGGTTCATAATAAACCTTACTATGACGAATTGATTCAGGCAGCCGGATTTTCCAAAAAGATGGATTTGTTTTCTTACCGGTTTAAAGTGGATTCTTTACCCGGGAGATACGTTCAGCTGGCTGATAATATTGAAAAAAGGCTGAATGCGGAGGGTATTATCATTCGAAAGGTGAATTTTAAAAAGATAAAGGAAGAAGCTCCTAAACTGCAATATGTTTATAACAAAGCATGGGAAAAAAACTGGGGCTTTATTCCTATGGACGATGCGGAGTTTAAAGCGCTGACACAGGAGCTTAAAATGGTTACCTCACCCGAGTTTGTTTACATTGCAGAGGACAAAGGAAAACCTGTGGCTTTTATTGCCATCCTGCCGGATATAAATCAGATTACAAGAACGATTCGTAATGGACGTCTTCTCCCCTTCAATTTTCTGAAACTAATAAATTTCAAGAAGAAAGTTACCCGTGGACGCGTGCTTACCCTCGGTCTGGTTGACGGATATCGCCTAAAAGGTATCGACACGGTCATGTATGCCCGTTGTTATAAAACTGCAAAAAAAATGGGTTATGAGGAGGCTGAAGCGAGCTGGATATTGGAAAACAACACCATGATGAACCGTATCCTGCAAAATATTAACGCGGATCCGTACAAAACATATCGCATCTATTCGCTGGATTTTAAGAAAAGCTGATAAAAGGTCATGATGCAGTTTTTTAATAAAACTAAACTCGGTGTTGTCGACCTCTTAAACACGGTTTTTATTTTTATTGTTTTCATTTTTTATCTCTTTTCGCTACCGCGAAATCCATACACTGGCTGGCCATTGGTTGTACTTGGATTTTCTTTGGGATTGGTATTGCTGGCAGTATTTCTCCGTAAAAACAGAAAAAAAAACCCTCCCGAATCGTTTTGGGGAAAGCTGGGCAAGACGTACCTTGATTTCTACCCACTAATTTTCATGTTCGTGATTTTTGAGAGTTTCTTTATGATTCTTCCCTATTTCAACCCGCATGACTATGACCGTGAGTTGGCTCAGATAGATTTCAGCATGTTTGGGGTTTATCCTACTGTGTGGATAGAGCAATGGGTCAGGCCGTGGCTGACAGACTTACTGTATCTGGCCTATTTCATTTACTATCCTTTTCCGCTGTTTATCCTGGTTTTCCTGTATCGGAAAAAACAGTTTACGGCTCTCGACCGGAGTGTATTTATTCTGCTTGTGGTGAATTATGGAGCATATATTACCTATTTTTTTGTCCCGGCTATGGGGCCGCGGTTTTATGAGCCGATCATACAGCTGCAGACAAAAGCCTTAAACGGAATTTTCCTTGCGGTGCCCATTCGGGACATCATCAGTGTGTTTGAGCCGAACAAGTTCGATGCCTTTCCCAGTCTGCACATTGCCACGTCATTAACAACCATGATTATCATGGCCAAATACAATAAAAGAATGTTTCTTATCTTTATCCCGCTCTTTATTGGAATTCTGGTGGCGGTTATTTATTGTCAGTTCCATTATGTGGTGGATGTTTTTGCCGGTATTGTGTGGACGGTCGTTGCCTTCACGCTGGCTGGAAAGTTTTATGACAAAAGGATAACAGGCAGGCTGACACCTTATTGTAAAACAGAAAACAATGTTTAAAGGAATTACATTTGAAAAGCGCGATATTCATGTGTACGTGATACTTTTGAGTGCCCCGGTGTTGCTGACGCTATACCGTTATCATGGTTATCCTCAATTTTTCTACAAATATTTCCCGCAGTTTAAAACGCTGGTCTATGGAGATTTAGTAGCCCGCTTCTGGCAGTTCGGCGTATTCTTTGTGCTGATGTTTATCCTACCGGTATTGTACATTAAATTCGGGATGAAAAGCTCGCTACGGCAGTTTGGCTGGGGCTGGGGCGATGTAAAATACGGCCTTAGATGGCTGATAACCATTCCGCTGCTGGTGGCACCAATTATTTTCATTGCTTCCAAAATGCCCAGCCTACGCGTGGAGTACCCGCTGGCCAAAAGCTTACTTGCCGACCAAACGCATCTGTTTGTTTATGAAACGGCTTATGTGTTGTTTTACTATGTGGCATGGGAATTTTTCTTCCGCGGTTTTATACTCTTCGGATTGAAAGATCGTTTTGGTGCTGTAAACGCTATTCTTATTGAAACCATCTCCTCCTGCCTGGTACACATCGACAAACCCGAAGGCGAAATTATCGGTTCCATTGTGGTGGGTATTTTGTTTGGCATGATTGCACTTCGCAGCCGTTCCATCTGGTATGTCTTTCTAATCCACGCGTCCATTGGCGTTTTAACCGGCCTGTTCATAATCTATTTTCACTGATGGAAAAAGTTCTGGTAACCGGCGCCAATGGTTTTATCGGTAGCAACCTTTGCCGGAGGCTGCTCTCCGAAGGATATGAAGTCAATGCTCTGGTGCGGAAAAGCTCCGATTTGCAGTTTATTGAAGACCTGCCATTGCGGCGTTACTACGGCGATATTACGCAGCCTGAGACACTAAAGCCGGCGTTGGAAGGAGTACGGATAGTTTTCCATGTGGCCGGACTGGCTGCTGACTGGGGTTCGTATGAAACTTTTGACAAGATTAACTTCCGGGGCACAAAAAATATAGCACTGGCGGCGGATGCTGCGAAAGTGAAACGTTTTGTGTATGTTAGTACGGTGGCTTTTCATGGTTTTGGAAAGCAAAAGGTAAAAGAAGATGACCCGCCGGCAAAAAACCTGATCCCTTATGCGCAAACCAAGCTTTTGGCGGAGCAATGGCTTTGGGCTTTTTCAAAGAAATCTTCAATGGAAATCACTGCGGTCCGTCCGGGAAATGTCTTTGGCATCAACGACCGGACTTTTTTATTTAAATATATCGATGTGCTGCTGCAAGGGAAATTTGCCGAAATAAACCACGGTCGTAGCAAGACGTGTCCGGTTTACGTGGAAAACCTGGTAGACATTATGATGCTGGCTGCCACCGAACCCAAGGCTGTTGGAAACGCTTATATTGCCACCGATGGTCTGGATATCTGCTGGCACGAATTCAACACAGCTCTGGCAAGGCAGCTTGGCGTTCCGTTGCCCAAAACATCGCTTCCTTACGGACTGGCTATAGCTGTTGCTAAAAGTTATTATGCTGTTCACCGGCTGCTTAGGTTACGAAGCGAGCCTTTTTTAACACCTTACCGGGTAAACAACGGTGGAAGAGATTATCATTTCAGCATCCAAAAATTAAAAGCTCATTTTGACTATTCTCCGGCCATCGGTCTGGAAGAGGGACTGAAAAGAACAGTGGAGAGCTATCGTACACATGCTTTGTGATACCGGCCTTCTCCGGATTATTATTTTGTGAATAGGCAAAATCAGGAAGCTATTGGACACTTCAAAAAATCACCCCTGTTAGGTATTGGATAAGGTAAGGGTACATCCTAATTTTGCATTTATAATTTAAAATAATAAGGTCATGCAAAATGTAGGAATTTTTTACGGTTCAGACACCGGAAACACAGAAGATGCGGCCAAACTCCTGCAACAGGAATTTGGAGCAGACAAAGCTCAAATCTTTGACGTTGCCAATACAAAAGCAAGTGATATGGAACAATTTTCTAACCTGATTTTTGGCTCTTCCACATGGGGAGAGGGTGATATGCAGGAGGACTTTGAAGATTTTATCCCGGAAATTAAATCTGCCAACATGGAAGGAAAGAAAGTAGCTATTTTTGGTTGTGGTGACCAGGAAGCTTATGCAGATTCGTTTGTTGATGCGATAGGCTTAATATATGAGGCGCTTGCTGGAAAGGGCTGTGAAGTTGTTGGAAAAGTCTCAACGGATAGCTATGAATATGATGAATCCCAAGCCGAGATCGATGGGCAATTTGTAGGATTACCTTTGGATGAAGATAACGAAAGTAACCTTACCGGTGACAGAATAAAAAAGTGGGTGGAACAACTGAAGAAAGAGTTTAATTAAAAAAAAGAATAAACCATGAAAACATCATCTCTGATAAATAATATCGAGTATAATGAAGATAAACCATCTGTCAATGTGCTACTTGAAACCGAAAACACCAAAGAAATCCGTATTGCTTTTAGGAAAGGACAAGCCATGAAGAATCACCAAACACCTTTCCCTATAATTGTAGAAATCTTTGAAGGTAAAATTGATTTTGGTGTCCGGGGAATCACCCATCAGTTACAAAAAGGTGATCTCGTGGCATTGGAAGGAAATGTCCAGCATAACTTAAGTGCAAAGGCCGACAGTATTGTGAGATTAACCCTGTCTAAGCAAGATAAAGCAAAGAGGGTCAGGGATGTGGTTGGTGAATAAATGAATATTACAGATTGACCCAGACATGGATTCCAGAGAAGAAAACAGGTTGAAAGTAGTGAGGTAAGGACGTGAAAGATAAACAGGAATTATTAAAACGATTAATGATTTCACTGAGTAGAAACGAAGTGGAACAAGCTGATAAGTTGATAATGACCTTTAAAAAGGAGGTCTCTGAGATAACCGCTGAAGAGGTCACGGAAGTCGCCCAGAAACTGGAAGATGAAAAAGTTTTTGCCAATACGCAGATGCATGTTGCTATTGAAAGAAAAGTGTTTGAAATAGTCAACAGCAAGATCCTGCAACCGGATTTGGCTTCTTTCCCAAAAGGACATCCCATCTATACCTTCCTTGAGGAGAATAGACAAATTACCGTACTTGTTGAAAGAGCAAGACAGCTGAAAGAGAGACAAGGTAGTTTTACCGGTTTAAAAACGGATTGGATTCTTATCGCCAGGCAATTTTTAGACCTCAACATCCATTATCTGAGAAAAGAAAACCAACTATTTCCATTCCTGGAAAAGTATGGTTTTAACCATCCCAGCTCAATGATGTGGAGCCTACACGATGAAATTAGAAGTCTTGCCAGGACTTTTTCCAAAGCAGTAGAAGAAGATGACGAAAAGACAGCACAATATATATTACCGGTGCTGCTTCGCGAAGCTGGTGAAATGACCATCAAAGAAGAAAAAGTGCTTCTTCCTACATCCGTCCGTCTGCTTACAGAAGATGACTGGAAAGCCATACGGGAAGGCAGCTATGAAGCGTAGTAGTTTGCTGGGGTTTTTTGCGGTGTTCGGGCCGGGTCTTGTGGTGATGTTTGCCGATACCGACGCCGGGAGTGTAATAACCGCTTCACAGAGCGGAGCGGTGTGGGGGTATAAGTTGCTCCTGCTTCAAATTGTACTGATACCTATTGTCTATATGGTGCAGGAGCTTGCTGTACGGCTGGGGCTGGTAACTGGTAAAGGGCATGGTGAACTCATTCGTGAACACTTTGGTAAAAAGTGGGCATGGCTTTCGGTCTCTACGCTGATGGTTGCTTGTCTGGGAGCCTTGGTTACTGAGTTTGCCGGAGTGGCAGGTGCCGGCTTGCTGTTTGGGATACCATCCTGGCTAAGCGTGGGCATGGCTGTGCTGTTGCTTTCGATTGTGGCATGGACAGGCTCGTACCTTTCGGTAGAGCGTATCGCTATTTTTATCGGTAGCTTTGAACTCATATTCCTGATTGTGGCGTGGTGGGCTCATCCCAGCCCTGCCGCTATGTTGAGTGGCTTAACTCACATTCCGTGGCGTCAGCCCGGATATATGTACCTTGTCGTTGCCAATGTCGGTGCAGTGATAATGCCATGGATGGTTTTTTACCACCAATCTGCTGTTGTTGATAAAGGCTTGAAAGTAGAAGATTTACGGGCAGCACGCAGAGATACAGCCTTTGGAGCAGTCATTACACAGCTTATTATGATAGCCATACTCGTGGCAACTGCTGCAACCATTGGCGTAAACCATCCCGGCAAATCTTTGGATACAGTTCAGCAGATAGCGGATGCGCTGACTCCATTTCTTGGTAAAACGGTAGGCACCATCTTATTTGCTATGGGCATGGTTGGGGCATCGCTGGTGGCTGCTATTGTGGTCTCGCTTGCGACTGCCTGGGGATTGGGCGAGGTGAGCGGTTATAAACGTTCTCTGGAGCACAACCCTCACGAAGCTCCATGGTTTTACGTGATCTACACTGCTATGCTTGTTATAGGTGGTGTTATGGTTGTTTCGGGTATTAACCTTATTGATTTGAGCGTGGGAGTACAGGTGATGAATGCTGCACTACTGCCGATTGTACTAGGTTTCCTCTATCTGCTGGCACTCAAAGCACTGCCCAAACGCTACCGCTTACATGGTGTCTATGCCGTGGTGGTTGGCGTGGTAGTGGCGATGGCAAGCATATTAGGAATATACGCTGCAATCACTCCGTTTTTTTAGCTACATATGTTTTTTGGCAAAGAGACAAATAAGCAGCAATTATATATCTGACAATTTCTTTATTTTTGTTCGTCAAACTAATATACATAATTTATGCTTACCGAAAAAGATCTTCAACAGATAAAATCCAAAGGTATTTCTCCTGAAACAGTCGAAAAACAGATCGGACGCTTTAAAATGGGGTTTCCTTTTGTACGGCTTGCTGCTCCTGCTGTTCCGGGTAACGGATTGCTTTCATTTGATGAAAAAGAGGTAAAAGAACTGGAGGCCTTTTTTGTTGAAAATAAAGATGATAATGAAATTCTGAAATTTGTTCCGGCCTCAGGCGCTGCCAGCCGTATGTTTAAGAAACTGTTCGCATTTCGTCAGACTTTCTCAGGAACGAAGGAGGAAATTGACCGGCTTGAAAAGGAAAACGATTTGCAGAGCCTGGGTTATTTCTTTAAGAATCTGGAAAAATTTGCCTTCTACAACGTGTTATCTGATGTCTTACAAAAAAATGGTCTTAACCTGGAAGCCCTCCTCCAACAGAAAGATTATAATACCATTTTGGATTATCTCCTTACAGATAAAGGGCTTGATTACGGGGCGTTACCCAAAGCTTTGCTACATTTTCATCTTTACCCGGATGGCCCCAGACGGGCATTTGAGGAGCATTTGGTGGAGGCTGCACATTATGCTGTAGACAAAAATGGTGTGGCACGGGTGCATTTTACTGTCTCTCCCGAACATCAGCGGGAATTTGAAGAGGCTGTAGAAGCGGTATGCGGGAAATATGAAAAACGTTTTGGCATACATTTCGATGTTAGTTTTTCGCAACAAAAATCCTCTACTGATACGATTGCTGTTGATATGAATAATGAGCCTTTCCGCAACAAAAACGGCAGCCTGCTGTTTCGCCCCGGCGGACATGGTGCCCTCATCGAAAACCTGAATGACTTGAAAGGTGAAATTATCTTTATGAAAAACATTGATAACATCGTCCCCGACCGGCTGCGCAAAACTACTTATCTTTATAAAAAGGCCATTGGCGGTTTGCTTTTCCGGTTGCAGGAAAAGGCTTTTGATTATCTTGATAAACTTGAAGATGGGAACCTTTTGGATGAGGAGTTAGATGAAATAAAAACTTTTGCCCGTGAACAACTAAATATTTTCATACCTGTGGCTTACGAAGGGTATGAGAAAATGGAAAAGGTTGATTTTCTGTTTGGTAAACTCAACCGTCCCATGCGTATAGCAGGCATGGTGAAAAATGAAGGTGAGCCTGGAGGGGGTCCGTTTTGGGTTGTCAATGAACAAGATGAGTGGTCGTTGCAGATTGTGGAATCCTCCCAGATAAATTTGGAAGATGTGGAGCAACAGAAGATTGTTTCCGGGGCAACGCATTTTAATCCGGTAGATTTGGTTTGTGGGGTACGTGACTATCAGGGAAATCCTTTTGACCTCAGGGAATTTGTGGATCCCCAAACGGGCTTTATCTCCATTAAGTCAAAGGATGGTCGTGAGTTGAAGGCTTTAGAACTTCCGGGTTTGTGGAACGGCGCCATGGCCGACTGGATTACCCTTTTTGTGGAAACTCCACTCGTTACTTTTAATCCGGTGAAAACTATTAATGACTTGCTGCGGCCACAACATCAGCCGAAATAAAGAATAAATTATAATTTTACTGTAATCTGGAAGTATTTATGATAAAAAGCCCAAATAAAATACTATTTTTGTAATTAAAAAAATAATGACAGGAAGCTTATTCTATCTCCAGATTAAACGAATTACGCGCTCTTCGTTTTGGCAAAAAAATCTTGCTATCAATATCATCATCGGTATTTTTCTATTCTTTATGTTGCTGGAAGTCTTTGCAGTGGGGTTGTTCATGGAGCAAATTCTTATAAAAACAGGAAAAGGTGTTCCGCCCGAGCTATCACTAGACAAAATTCTGATTTACTATTTCCTCATTACCTTTATGATGCGGTTCTTTATTCAGGAGCTGCCCACTATGGAACTTTCTCCACTGTTGCATCTGCCAGTAAAGAAAAGCCGAATCAGCCTTTACCTGAATTACCGTTCGCTGCTTTCGTTTTTTAACTTTTTGCCTTTTTTGCTGTTTCTCCCCTTTGCCATTCTTTACTTGCCGGTACATTTTACGGCTTTTACGGTTTTTGCCTGGTTTGCAGCACTTTTCTTTTTTGAAATGAGTTCCAACTTTTTGTTGATTCGTGTGAAAAGGAAATCTACCGTCACACCTTCGGTTGTACTGATTATTTTTGGTGTTGCTTTAATATTAGGCCTGTTAGAGAAGTTTGGTATTTTTTCGTTGTCGGTTATCTCCGGCTGGTATTTTGGCCACGTGTTGCAGCATCCTGCCTGGGCATTGCTTTCTTTGGTTACTGCCGGATTTTTCTTTTGGGAAAATTACCGTTATACCAGAAGTCACAGCTATCTTGAAGATTTAAGCAAGAAGAAGCATCGTTCTGAAAAGCTCAGCAGCCATCTGGAAGGGCTTGAAAATCGTGGAAAAATAGGTGCTTTGGTTTTGAAAGAGGTGCGCCTGCTGTTGCGAAACAAGCGGTCAAAACAAATGCTGTTCTTTGCCTTACCTGTATTTCTTTTTTACGGGCTGTTTTTCTATACTGATCCAAAAAATCTGAGTCATAATTTTCTGCTTGACTTTGTAGGCATTTTTATCTCCGGTGGCTTTTTGATTGCTTACGGGCAATATATCCTGGCGTGGGAAAGCCGCCATTTCGATTTCATCCTCTCGGCAAACATCAAAACAGATGAGTTTTTCAGAGCCAAGTATTACCTCATGACAATTCCCACATTGTTACTCTTCTTCCTGACAATTCCTTATGTGTATTTCGGAACTAAAGTACTTGCAATCAATTCGGTTATGCTTTTTTATAATCTGGGAATTAATGCTCCTTTGTTGTTGTTCCTTGCCTCTTTTAATCGGAAACGTATGGAACTCGACCGAGGTCAGATGATGAACTACCAGGGGGTCGGCATCAACAATTTTATTAATGTCATCCCTTTGTTGGCAATACCTGTTTTGCTGGATTTGTTGTTTACTACTTTTTTCGACCATACGGTGTCCATGTGGATTATCTTTTTACTGGGTATTACCGGTATTTTCTTTCACCGTCAGCTGATACAAATGGCGGCAAAGTTCTTTGTGAAAAACAGGTACAAGATTGCGGATGGGTACAGGAGTAGTTAAGTTTGAAGTTTTTGGGCGGAATTAAATAAAAGAAAGTTAAATATGGAAACCATGATACAAGTAGAAAATCTGAAAAAAATTTATGGCGGACGGACAGTATTGGATATTCCTGATATTTCCGTTGGAAAAGGAGAGAGTTTTGGTCTTGTGGGTAACAACGGAGCCGGGAAAACGACCTTCTTCCGGCTGATCCTGGACCTGATACGTTCCGATGGCGGGCGTGTGCTTTCTCTGGGGCAAGATGTTTCAAAAACAGAGGAGTGGAAAGCTTACACCGGTTCCTATCTCGATGAGGGCTTCTTGATTGATTATCTGACACCCCGCGAGTATTTCCTGTTTGTGGGGAAGCTCAATAGCATGAGTCCGGGTGACGTGGAACAGTTTTTAAAAGAGATGAAATCTTTTTTTGGATTGGATATTCTCAAAGAGAAAAATTATCTTCGCCAGCTCTCGAAAGGGAGCCAGAAAAAAGTGGGTATTGCCGCTGCACTTATGATTGAACCGGAAGTACTCCTTTTGGATGAACCCTTTTCTAACTTGGATCCCACCTCTCAGTTTCAGCTGAAGAAAATACTGAAAGAGCTGCAGGAAAAGAAAAATATGTGTATGCTTATTTCATCACACGACCTGAATCATGTAACGGAAGTTTGCCAGCGCATAGTGGTTTTGCATGAAGGAGAGATCGTACACGATCTGGAGACCAACGAGAATACTCTGAAAGAGCTGGAGGCTTTCTTTGCTGTGAAAGGTGACTGATAAATCTGTTGCTCCTTTGCCGTTGTTTTATCATCTGTTGATGGTTAGAAACACATGTACTCCTGATTTACGAGCATCTAAAAGAAACTACACTCTTACCCTACCGATAAATAGCCGGATTTTAGTAATTTTGCCGGCGCATGTACGACTTTAGGAAACAGATAGAAAAAGAACCTTTTACTTCGGTGGAAACTATTGCCCGGCAGACCGGAACGCCTGCTTATGTCATTGGCGGTTTTGTCCGTGATCTGTTGTTGGGAAGGCCGTCGAAAGATGTGGACTTTGTGGTGGATGGCAGTGGTATTGCTTTTGCCCGCCGACTGGCCGAATATCTCGGTCATGGTTCCAAAGCTCGTTATTTCAAAAATTTTGGTACTGCCATGATTCGCTTCAAAGGCTGGGAACTGGAGTTTGTGGGGGCCCGCAAGGAGTCGTACCGTAAAAGTTCACGAAAACCCATAGTGGAAGATGGAACATTGGAAGACGACCAGCGTCGCCGTGATTTCACCGTCAATGCGCTGTCCATTAGCTTGAATGAAAAAGATTTCGGACAACTGTATGATCCATTTAATGGGTTGAAAGACCTGACGGCTAAAATTATCCGCACACCGTTGGATCCGGACATTACCTTTTCAGACGATCCGTTACGAATGATGCGGGCTATCCGGTTTGCTACACAGCTGGGGTTTGCCATTGAGGAAAATACTTTTGCAGCCATCAAACGAAATAAAAACCGTATTTCCATTGTCTCCCGGGAGCGTGTAATTGATGAACTGAATAAAATTATCCTGGCTGAAAATCCAAGTCGTGGTTTTAAACTGCTCGATGACACAGGATTACTGAAACAGGTTTTTCCTGCTTTTACCGAGCTCAAAGGGGTGGAGGTGATAGGAGGGAAAGGCCACAAAGACAATTTTTACCATACGCTGGAAGTACTGGATAATGTGGCCAAAGTATCAGACGATCTCTGGTTACGCTGGGCTGCAATTTTACACGATATTGCCAAACCAGTGAGCAAACGCTTTGACCCGAAATTGGGCTGGACTTTTCACGCACATGAGTTTATTGGAGCAAAAATGGTTCCGGGAATCTTCAAAAAGCTAAAACTTCCTGGCAACGAAAAAATGCGGTATGTTCAGAAGCTGGTATTACTCCATTTGCGGCCTATTGTGCTGGCACAGGAAATTGTCACCGATTCAGCTGTTCGCCGGTTGCTCTTCGATGCCGGTGACGATATCGATGACTTGATGATACTGAGTACAGCCGACATAACTTCTAAAAACGAAGCAAGAGTAAAGCGATATCGGAAGAATTTCGAGTTGGTACGCCAGAAGCTGAAAGAGGTTGAACAAAAAGACCGTATTCGCAATTGGCAGCCACCTGTGACGGGTGAAGTCATTATGGACACCTTCGGACTGAAACCTTCCAGAAAAGTGGGCGATATTAAAACGACCATCCGCGAAGCCATTTTAGATGGAAAAATTCACAATGAATTCTCCGAAGCCTTTGACTATATGCTTAAAACCGGCGAATCGATGGGCTTAAAGGTTGCCAGCCGGAAACATTTCCCCAAATAATAATAGCGTATATGGCTGAGAAGAAGATACTTGTGGTGGTTTTAGGGCCTACGGCATCAGGGAAAACCGATGTAGCCATTCGCCTTGCAAAATATTTCGATACGGAAATTATCTCTGCCGATTCACGACAGTTTTACAGGGAGATTCCGTTGGGGACAGCCGCTCCATCAAAAGAACAACTTACGCTCGTCCCACATCACTTCGTGGGAAATCTTTCGTTGCAACAGGATTACAACGTTTCGCAATACGAGAAAGAAGTACTGGAACTGTTGAAAATCAGATTCCGTGAACTTGATGTTATGATTATGACAGGCGGTTCGGGATTGTATGTGGATGCTGTTTGTAAAGGGATTGACCAGCTTCCTGATCCCGATCCGGAAATTAGAAAAAGTTTACAGAAAAAATGGCAGCAGCTGGGGATTACAGCCTTACAGCAACAGCTGCAACAACTTGATCCGGAGTTTTATGAGCAGGTGGACAGACAGAATCCCAAACGACTTCTTCGTGCCCTTGAAGTTTGTCTCCAGACCGGAAAGAAATATTCTGAATTAAGAAAAAACAATCCTCAGGAACGTAATTTCCGGATTTTAAAAATCGGATTGAATTTGCCCCGTGAGCAATTGTATGATCGTATCAACCATCGTGTAGATGGCATGATGGAAGAGGGGTGGCTTGAGGAAGCCAAATCTGTATTGCCTTTTCGTCATTTGAATGCGCTCAATACGGTTGGGTACAAGGAGTTGTTTACTTTTCTTGAGGGAAAAATGACATTGGATGAAGCTGTTGAAAAAATTAAAACCAGCACCCGCCGTTATGCCAAACGTCAACTTACCTGGTTCAAAAAGGATAAAGATATACACTGGTTTTCGCCGGAGGATAAAGAGATACGGCAATTTGTTGAAGAGTTCTTGGCAAAAAATCCTTAAAATGAATCAGAATATTTTACCGGGCTGGCTTTTATGACTTTTCAAAGTTCATCATTCGTTATTCCTTTCGCCTTCCTAAGATATTCTTCTCAATAATACTTCTTTCGCCATACTTTTTTGTCTGCCTTTATTTGTATCAATCGTTTGCATAACAAGGTCTCACCTTTTTTTGCCCATGAAAGATTATTTTTTTTTGCAATATATTACTAGTATCTAACTTGCGTGTAATCAGCGTATTTATCAGCGTTATTAGTTTGTCACAATAATCTGGTTGACTAGGCTGATGGCAAAAAAAATACAAAAAAGCTTGACTTTCTCAAATAGTTTCTATTTTTACCCCATCAAAATAGCAAAACAAATGAACAGGATTTTAGATAGAATTTATGTTATTATTTCTATTCTCGTGCTTTTGGGTAAAACCCCATAAACCGGAGACCTGTATGAATTATAAAAATATATGAAGCTCTCCGGTATCGGGGAGCTTTTTTTTAAACATAGTAATTATGGTACATCCGTTAAGAAGTCTTACTTCCACATCTGGTAGAAACATGGCTGGAGCCAGAAGCCTGTGGCGAGCCAATGGTATGCAGGAGAGTCAGTTTAGCAAACCTGTTATCGCCATTGTGAACTCTTTCTCACAGTTTGTTCCGGGGCATGTGCACCTGCACGAAGCCGGGCAGCACATCAAGAGGCTTATTGAAGCCGAAGGCTGTTTTGCCGCAGAGTTTAACACCATTGCCATTGACGATGGTATTGCCATGGGGCATGCCGGGATGCTCTATTCTCTGCCTTCGCGCGATCTGATCGCCGACAGCGTGGAGTATGTATGCAACGCCCACACTGTGGATGCTATGATTTGCATCAGCAACTGCGATAAGATCACACCGGGCATGATGATGGCGGCCATGCGGCTGAACATCCCTGCCGTTTTTGTTTCGGGAGGTCCTATGGAAGCTGGAACACGTAAAGGGAAAAATTATGACCTCGTGGATGCCATGGTGCTGGCTGCCGATGAGTCGGTGAGCGACGAGGAGCTACACGAAGTGGAAAAGATTGCCTGTCCTACCTGTGGCTCCTGTTCGGGTATGTTTACAGCCAACTCTATGAACTGCCTGAACGAAGCCCTGGGGCTGGCGCTTCCCGGTAACGGAACGGTGGTGGCTACCCATAAAAACAGAGAGGTGATGCTTGAAAAAGCCGCCAAACTGATTGTAGAGAATACTTTCCGTTATTATCGCGATGGAGATGATAGCGTTTTACCACGTTCCATTGCCACCCGTGAAGCTTTTGTAAATGCAATGTCGGTGGATATTGCCATGGGTGGCTCCACCAACACGGTGCTGCACCTGTTGGCTATTGCCCACGAAGCACAGGTAAACTTTTCCATGAAAGATATTGATGCGTTGTCCAAAAAGATTCCTAACCTCTGCAAAGTTTCCCCCAGCTCGCATTACCATATGCAGGACGTTAACCATGCCGGTGGTGTATTGGGTATTATGGGTGAGTTGGATAAAGCCAGTCTATTGGATGTCAGTGTTAAAAGGGTGGATACCAAGGATGTGAGAACAGCCATTGACAAATTTGATATTAACAGGGATACACATACGCCCGAAGCGGATGAGGTATATTCCAGTGCCCCGGCTTTTGTTCCCAACCTGCGGATGGCTTCGCAAGACAATCACTTTGAAACACTGGATTTGGACCGGAAAAATGGCTGCATCCGTAGTGTGGAGCATGCGTATAATAAAGATGGCGGGCTGGCCGTTCTGTTTGGTAATATTGCCCGTACGGGAAGCATCGTGAAAACTGCCGGGGTAATACCTTCCATGTTTACCTTTAGCGGGAGAGCGAAAGTTTTTGAGTCGCAGGAGGAGTCGGTGGAAGGAATTCTGTCTGGCAAAGTGGAAAAAGGAGATGTGGTGGTGATTCGTTACGAAGGCCCCAAAGGCGGGCCGGGTATGCAGGAAATGCTTTATCCTACCTCTTACCTTAAGTCGAAATTGCTGGACAAAGATTGTGCTCTCATTACTGATGGCCGGTTTTCAGGTGGTACTTCCGGCTTGTCCGTTGGCCATGTGTCGCCAGAAGCAGCTGCCGGCGGTGAGATTGCTCTTATCGAAGACGGGGATATCATCGAATTTGATATTGCCGAAAGGAAAATTCATCTGCAGGTATCGGATGAAGAGCTTAGAAACAGAAAGAAGAAACAACTTGCCCGCGGCGACAAAGCCTATGCGCCTTTAACCCGTAACCGGAATATCCCGGCTTCGCTGAAAGCATATGCCAGCTTGGTTAGTTCTGCTGACAAAGGTGCTGTAAGACTTATTTAAAAAATTATTCCAACTTCAAATACTTATTGATAAACAGTTGCTTATGAAACAAGTGAAACAAGCAGAAACCATGAACGGCGCAAGAGCCGTGGTTCAGTCGCTTCTTGAAGAAGGCGTGGACACCATTTTCGGCTATCCCGGGGGGGCTATCATGCCCATCTATGATGAACTTATGGAAGTAGAAGAAAAAGTAAGGCATATTCTTACCAGACACGAACAGGGAGCTGCCCACGCTGCCCAGGCTTATGCCCAGGTTAGCGGCAAAACAGCGGTTTGCTTTGCTACTTCCGGTCCCGGTGCTACCAATCTTGTTACAGGAATTGCCAATGCTTATCTCGACTCCATACCGGTAGTTTTTATTACAGCACAGGTTATTTCCAGTCTGATTGGCAGTGCTGCTTTTCAGGAGACCGATATTCTGGGCATTTCCACACCGGTGACCAAGTGGAATTTTCAGGTACGCAAAGCAGAAGATATCCCGGATACTCTGGCCAAAGCCTTTTTTATTGCTGGCACCGGAAGACCCGGGCCGGTTCTGATTGACATTACCAAAGATGCCTTACTGGATTCGGTTGACTTTTCTTACGAAAAAGACCCCTGGATTCGTAGCTATAATCCTAAGCTGGAACAGGTGAAAGAGTCCGTTGTACGGGAGGCTGCAGAACTGATTAATCAGGCAGAAAAGCCGATGATCCTGGCCGGACACGGTGTGCTGATTGCCAAAGCCGAAAAAGAACTGTTAGTGTTGGCGGAAAAGACAAAAACTCCGGTGGCAACCACTTTGCTGGGGTTATCGGCTTTCCCTTCCGACCATCCGCTTTTCGTGGGCTTTCTCGGCATGCATGGAAGTTACAGCTCTAATGTGAACACTAATGAAGCCGATTTGCTTATTGCCATTGGAATGCGCTTCGATGACCGGGTTACCGGAAAGCTTTCGGAATATGCCAAACAGGCAAAGATTATCCATATCGAAATTGACAAAGCAGAAATTAATAAAAATGTTCATGCTGATGTTGAGATACTTGCTGACGCCAGGGAGGCACTGACAAAACTGTTGCCACTCATTAAAAAGAACAAACATGAAGCCTGGATACAAAGCTTTAAGAAACTTGATGAAAAAGAGCATCGTGTGGTTGTAGAGAAAGAAACTAAACCCGGGAATGGAAAAATCAGAATGGGGGAGGTGGTTCGGATGGTCTCGGAGAAGACAAACGGCAATGCCAATGTCATTACTGATGTGGGACAGCACCAAATGGCTGCTGCACGCTATTATAGTTTTAAACGTCCTAACAGCCTGATTACTTCGGGGGGGATGGGAACCATGGGATTTGGCCTGCCGGCAGCCATTGGAACCAAAATGGCCATGCCCGGTAAAGAAGCTGTCCTTTTTGTGGGCGATGGTGGCTTTCAGATGACTATTCAGGAACTGGGGACAATTTTACAATATAAAACGGCTGTGAAAATTGTTTTACTCAACAATAACTTTCTCGGGATGGTACGCCAGTGGCAGGATTTGTTTTACAACAAAAGATATGCTTCCACTGAGCTTGTCAATCCTGATTTCGTTAAAATTGCCCAGGGATTTGGTATTCCGGGCAGGTGTGTCAGTGACCGGAAAGAGCTTGATGCTGCCTTGGATGAAATGCTGGCTTCCGATACTGCATATCTGTTGGAAGTGGCTATCGAAAAAGAAGGAAATATCTTTCCCATGATCGAACCAGGCAAGTCTGTTTCCGAAGTTATTCTTGAATCACCTAATCATTAAGTATTCCTGTTATGAAAAAAGAATTCACCATTTCCCTGTTTACCGAAAACCATATCGGCGTGTTGAACCAGGTGACCGTGATATTGACGCGAAGGCAAATCAATATCGAAAGTATTACTGCCTCCGAATCGGCTGTTAAAGGTGTCCATCTCATTACCCTTGTCGTGTTTACAACTGATGAGATGGTACAAAAAGTGGCCGGCCAAATGGAAAAGCTGATTGATGCGCTGAAAGTATTTGTTCACACCGGCGAAGACATTATCCACGAGGAAGTGGCTCTTTACAAAGTGCGTACGGACGAGCTGATGGCCAGTAACAAAATAGAGCAGATTGTTCGGGGAAATCATGCCCATTTTCTGGAAATAACGCCGGAGTATGCTGTGATTGAGCGAACAGGGCACAAAGATGAAACCAGTGAGTTACTGGAGAAATTGCATCCTTATGGAGTATTGCAGTTTGCACGGTCAGGACGGGTAGCAATAACCCGCCAAATCAAAGAGCTTGTACAGTATCTCGAAGAGATGGATGCAGAACGAAACAAAGAATAAGTTTAACAATAAAAAAATTACCTATGGCAAAAATTAATTTCGGCGGCGTGGTTGAAAACGTCGTTACACGCGAGGAGTTTCCTTTGGAAAAAGCCCGTGAAGTATTAAAAGATGAAACCATAGCTGTACTTGGCTATGGTGTTCAGGGTCCAGGTCAATCTCTCAATCTGAAAGACAATGGATTCAACGTGATTGTGGGGCAGCGTAAAAATTCTCCTACATGGAGCAAAGCCGTGAAAGATGGTTGGGTGGAAGGAAAAGACCTCTTTGAAATTGAAGAGGCCTGTAAAAGAGCCACCATTATCCAGTATTTACTTTCGGATGCCGGACAGATTGCCCAATGGCCGACAGTGAAAAAACACCTTACTCCCGGAAAAGCACTCTACTTTTCCCATGGTTTTGGTATCACTTTCAATGAGCAGAGCAGCATCGTACCTCCCAAAGATGTGGATGTTATCCTGATTGCTCCCAAAGGTTCGGGAACTTCGCTGAGACGGCTTTTTGTGGCTGGTAAAGGGCTGAACTCCAGCTATGCTGTTTATCAGGATGCTACCGGAAGAGCACTGGAACGAGTGTTGGCACTCGGTGTAGGCGTTGGGTCGGGTTACCTTTTTGAAACTGACTTTAGGAAAGAAGTTTACAGCGATCTCACCGGTGAACGCGGTGTGCTGATGGGTGCTATTGCCGGTATTATGGAAGCACAGTATAACAAGTTGCGGTCGAAAGGCCATTCCCCCTCTGAGGCATTCAATGAAACTGTGGAAGAGTTGACTCAGAGCTTGTTACCTCTGGTAGGAGAAAATGGAATGGACTGGATGTATGCCAATACTTCTACTACGGCACAAAGGGGAGCCCTCGACTGGAAAAACCGTTTCCGCGATGCTGTGGCTCCGGTTTTCGATGAGCTTTACGAAAGTGTGGCCAGTGGCAACGAAGCCCGTATAACTATTGAGGCCAACCGCCAATCCGATTACCGCGAAAAGCTTACCAAAGAACTGGATGAAATCCGTAACTCCGAGATGTGGCAAACTGGTGCTACCGTGCGTAAGTTACGTCCTGAAAATAGTTAACATGATTGTTGTTGCAACAAAAAGTCCTGATAATCACTGATTATCAGGACTTTTTTGTTGAGGTAGTTGTCCGGCCATCTTTTCGTTTCAGGGTAAAACTGAAATATCATATCTTTGGAAAAAATGAATCTGTCATGAAAAAAACGGGAACCTTTTTATTTGTCGTGGGAGTGGTCTTTTTGTTTTCCTGCAATAATAATCCTTCCGGTAGCAAAAGTATCAAGGGCAAAGATATTTCCAAAACTGTAGTCCGGCATCCGTTGGTGGTGATGAAAACGAAATTTGGAACCATTGTGGCTGAACTATTTCCTGAGAAAGCACCATTGACAGTCGCCAACTTTGAGCGTTATATTCGTGAAAACAGGCTGAAAGATGCTCTCTTTTACCGGACGGTAACCATGAAAAACCAGCCTGACAAAAAAGTAAAGATCCAGGTTATTCAGGGAGGCCTTTTCAGTGACAATCATCCTGCTATGCTTCCGCCTATAAAGCTTGAAACCACTGAGCAAACAGGGTTGCATCATCTGAACGGTACGCTTTCTATGGCGCGTGACAAACCAAACTCGGCCACGAGCGAGTTTTTTATCTGCATTGGCAACCAGCCTTCGCTGGATTATGGCGGCAAACGTAATCCTGATGGACAGGGCTTTGCCGCCTTTGGACAGGTTATCAAAGGCATGGATGTGGTAAAGAAAATTCAACAGCAGCCTTCTGATCAGCAGATGCTGACGCCAAAGGTGAAGATTGATACAATATACCTGAAAAAAGAAAAGTAGCTACTCAAAGATTCATGCTATACTGAATTGTAATGTTTCTGAGCGGTTCGGCTTTCAGTGGCCGCAACGAATACATCCTGTTGGTTACGTTGGTGCTAAGTACTGAAATTTTGCTGCTTTTGCTCAGCTCATAACTCATTCGTACATCCCATACCAATGGAAGTCCGCAGGAAGGTTGCTCTACTAACATGAAACGATGAGCCAAACCGGGAAACAGGTTTAAACTTTTTTATTTTTCCATTGAGATTAAAATACTCAAAACGGACGCTAAATGAAAGGTTTGCCACATTGCCATATTTTTTCTCCACTTCGGTGTACCACGATAAATTCCACAAGTAGAGTTGGTGTCTGAACCTGCCGTATCATCCAGCCAGGCTACGGTTGTTGATCTTCAAAAAAGGTTCAGAAGACAAAACTTTTCCTGTAGCGGCAATTTTTGCTATTCTATACCTGAAAAATGTTTCATAAACTGTATGCGTTCGTAAGCTGCCGGATTTTCTGTTTCTGCCACACTCAGTTTCCCTCTGAAATCATCAATACTTCTGTAGTTGTGCCTATCCATCCAGCTTTCCAATTGGTCAATCATGCTGCCTATTTCTTTAAACCCTTTTTGGTATAAAACAGAAGCAATCTGCACAACATTGGCTCCAACCAGCAACTGCTTTATCAATCCGGTTCCATCATGAACGCCGGTAGATGCGGCAATGTCACACTCCACGATGGGCGAAAGCATGGCAATCCACCGTAGGGGCAGAGCAATTTCAGAAGGCGAACTAAAAACGAAAGAAGACTTAAGCTCTTCATGTTCAATATCAATATCAGGAGAATAAAACCGGTTGAAAAGAACCAGAGCTTTTATACCTGTCCACGAGAGGCTGGTAAATGTTTTTGCAAGTCCGGAAAAGTAATAGCTCAGCTTTATTGCCACAGGAATTGTGAGAACTTTGGTGATTTCGCGGGTAACATCAAAATATATTTTTTCATTCTCACTGCTCTCTTTATGCGGATCCGAAGGTAGGACCGCTATATTGAGCTCCAGACCATCAGCTCCGGCGGCTTCTATCCTTTTGGCATAATCTATCCATTTAGTATCTGAGATGCAGTTGATAGAAGCAATGACCGGGATGGTTACCTCTTTCTTTGCGTTTTCAATGAGCCGGAGATAACTGTTTACATCATTTTCAGCAGTATAATTTCGGATATAATCTTCGGCTTCAGGATACAGATTTGTATATTCGTCCTGCATAAGTGTCTCGTTGGCACTGTAATGTATTTGCTCTTCAAACAAGGATTTTAGAACTACAGCTGCTATTCCGTTTTTTTCAAGTTCAATAATGTTTTCCACCGCATTGGTCAGCCCTGAACTTCCGGCAACAATTGGATTCCGAAGTTTCAGTCCCATGTACTGGCTTTCTAGATTAACCATCTCCGTTCAAATTAGGTTTGCAATAAAATGTCCTTGTAAAGATACAAACAATTTGTGATATGGAGAAGCCTTTCTCAAAGCCATCTTTTGGAAAGAGCGGAAGTATAATTCTTATATCGAACTCAGGTTAATAATAGAACAGACAAAAATTGTTGAAATGCTAAGACTTTAAATTGATATATTTGTGAATGAAATATATAATATTTTAACGTCATGTCGGAATTCATAAACAACTCGGAACAAAGGATTAAGCGGTTGTATGCGTTTTTTAGCGGGATCATTTACCAACGGGAGAAGGGTGCTCAGCTCATCAAAACGTATGAGAAGTCAATAGAACAAGTACAACCTTTTGATGTGATGGTAGTGGTGGATGCCCTTATGAAAGAAAACCTTTCAGGCGAAGCGTTGCAAAAGCTGAAAAAAGGCATTAACCGCTCCCTGAATATGCTTTACAAGGGATTGATCTCAAGGGAAATACCAAAATATGAGCTTAAGTCGTTTTTCGGTATTCTGCAACAGGAAAACAATGCCCTGAACGATCGCCTCATCTCTCTTAGGCCATTTATTAAAGCATTCAACGAAAAAGGTGCCGCCCGGCAAAAAATTACACATTCCCTTTCGGAAATCAAAAAACGCGTAGAAGCTTTGCAAGAATTCAACCTGCACTACGTCAAGAAAGAGAACATCCTGTTTCCGTATATTGAAAAACACCTGCCTGAATATGGCTGTCTGCCCCTTATGTGGTCGTATCACGATGACATCAGAAGTATGATTAAGGATACGGTGAAGATTATTGCCGATGGTGATACCGACCTGAAACGGCTGAACCGCCTGCTCGGTGACCTGTTTTTTAATATGTATGCCATCCGCTTTCGCGAAGAGTATATTCTTTTCCCGGTGGTTTTCGATATGATCCCACAAAAGGAGATTCACAACATGCTCGAACAGGCTTTTGATATGGGATTTGCTTTTATTGAACCCCCTTCAAAAATTATTTTGGAGGAAAAGCCGGCTGCAGTTGTCTCCTCAAAAAAGAGAGATTCATTTTTAAGCATGGATGATCTGGGCGACAGGCTTCTGGATTTTGATACAGGCCGGTTAACTATCAGCCAGGCAGTTATAATGCTGAACCATCTGCCGGTAGATGTAACTTTTGTGGATGAAAATGATGAAGTTCGCTACTTCTCCACACCTGGAGACAGAATTTTTCCCCGTTCAAAAGCCATTATCGGACGGCTGGTAGAAAATTGTCATCCACCTTCCAGTGTACATGTTGTCAAAGAATTGATAGATTCTTTTCGAAAAGGCGAAAAGCAAAAAGAGAGTTTCTGGATTCAAGTAGGAGAGAAGCTTGTCCTAATCCAGTATTTTGCATTGCACGATAAAGAAGGGCGTTTCCGCGGTACCCTTGAAGTAAGCCAGGATATTACGGGTATCCGGAAATTGGAAGGTGAAAAAAGGTTGATGGAGTAATTTTACTTTTGCTATACAATGAAACCCAAGCGGAAGCTTCCCGTTATTCACTAAACGTCCAAACAAACATAGGATGACGAGTAGGGGAATTAATGACTGGGATTTCAAAATTCCAACTATCAGATTATTTCAATGAGGTTGCCACTAAAGCTTATTTACCAGCGTTAAGAGGTGCTCAATGTCGGCATCAAAGCCGGCAGCCATTTCTGCAGGAAATTCTCCGAAGCCATTCATTCGTTTTGAAAGCGAATCATTCAGTATTTCCCAGGCTTTTGATTTACGTGAGTTGAGAAAATGACTCTCCACCATCACCTGTTTTGTAAGTTGATATTTTTCAGCAAGCCGGGCAATATCTTCTTCAATTTCATCTACTGCCTGTAAAGTCAGCTTCCGTTTTTTTTCGTCCAGATCTGTTTCAACCTCCTGCATAAGTAGCTGCCTGTCTGAAGTCAGTACATCTCTGACCTCCTCGGCCAACTTCTCAAGAAGATAGATGGAGGAAGAGAAAGAGCGTTTATGATTGGGCTGTAACTTAATATTTTCCATGATATTTATTTTTCAGGTTCGAAACCGAAATCGCGACCTTTGTCCACAGCCGGTATTCCTTTTTTCATCCATTTGGGTTCTGCTGTACCTTTCAGGAAATAGTCAAAAAACTGCTGCATACGCCGGGTCAGGTCTTTTTCATCGGCTCGCCGGCTCAGGTTGTGTGGCTGGCCATTATAAACCAACATCCAGACCGGCTTGTTCAGGCGTCGCATGGCATTAAAAAGCTCAATACCCTGATACCACGGCACAGCATTGTCTTTGTCGTTGTGCATGATGAGCAGCGGCGTATGAATACGTGGTACAAAGAAAAGCGGCGAATTTTGTATGTAAAGCGGCAATTTATCCCACAGTGTACCGCCAATGCGACTTTGGGTATGCTCATATTGAAACTCACGACTCATACCCGATCCCCAACGAATACCTCCATAAGCTGAAGTCATGTTGCTCACCGGAGCACCGGCCTGTGCACAGCGAAACATGTCGGTTTGTGTGACGAGGTAAGCTGATTGGTATCCGCCCCAGCTCTGTCCCTGCATTCCCAGTCGCGAACGGTCGATGAACGGATAGCGATCCAACATGGTCTGTGTTCCGCTGATGACACAGTCGTAAGCACTGGCACCCGGATAGCCCACCCTGTATTTAATGTCGGGAACGAAAATAAGGTAACCATTACTTGCATAATAGCTAAAGTTGATAACCGAACGAATGGGGCGAGGAGAATAGTAGCGATGCAGGCGATTGGAATAGCGCTCATAGAAATAAACCAGCATGGGATATTTCTTGTCCGGATTGAAATTTGCAGGTTTGTAGAGTAATCCCTGCATGGTATCACCGTCAAAAGTAATCCAGTGTACCAGCTTAACTGTTCCCCAGAGATAGTTTTTTTGCTGCGGATTGGTATTGGAAATCTTTTTGGTATTGGAAAATTTTAGGTTGCTCACATACAAATCGGGATAAACCCGGAAACTCTCTTTTCGCCAGATAATTTCGGGGGCATTTTTTGCTTTCAGCGGATGGTTGTAAGCAAAATCATCCAAAACGAGCTTTACAGCCTTTCTATTTTTAAGGTTCAGCGCATAAAAGCCGGCTTTTTTATTCTTGAGTTGAAAAGTGGAAAGTAACATGTTATCAGGGAGATGCTGCGCATCCTTATCCAGTTTCACAAAGCGAAAACGTATATTTTCTTTCCGGCCGATGCCTGAGGTGATGTTCACCGGGGATATTTTCCCCGAAGGGTCCAGCTGCCAGAGATCATATCGGTCGTAAACCACCAATTGCCCTCTCTTTGTCCAGCCAGCCATGCCATACGGTGGTGCCATGTTAGGCACATCGTTCAGCACATTATAAAAAGGACGGGGAATCTTCTCTGTCAGGTTCATGTTCTTTCCGGCTTTCACTGAATATGCATACCAGGCACTGTCCTGAATATTATACCAGGCCACAAACTGCTGGTTGGGCGATAGGCTGGCATTGCCTGCAAGTTTTGGAATAATCAGTTTTTTCTTTCCAGTTTTCCTGTTGACGAGATAAACATCGCTGTACCATTGGCCAATCCATGAGGCCATTTTCAGATAAGGGCGATTGTCAAATCCCAGGCTGTAAATGCCTTTAGCCTTCGGGTTAATTCGTACTTCTTTGAGCTTGGGGCTGGCCAGCTGAATCAATTTCTCATTCTGAGGATAGAAAACGGCGACAAAGCTCCTGTTCTTTTCTCTTTTCAGTTGAACTTTTTGCTGCGGCTGCAAAAGCGTATCGTGATAAGTCCATATATCAAGGCTTACCTTTTCGCTGGCTGCCAGTGTGTCTTCCAGTGGTAGCAACGGTTTAGGTGCCGTTCCAAAATAGAGCTCCTTGCCGGTTTTGTTAAAATATATCTTTCCGTGTGTACTTACCGACCAGCCTTTGCGTAGTTGGCTATAATGGTTGCCGGAAACTAATATCCTTTTATCTTTTTTCAATCCGACATAATACAACCCGTAAGCTTTCTTTTTCACCGTGTCTTGCGAGAAGGTGAACGCAACTTGGTTTCCTGCTTCATCTATCGCCACATTTTTCACGTAAGCATCAGCTACATAAAGAGTGTCCACCTTTTGTGAATTAGTAGAAAAAGTTATTACCGTTATTTTGGACACCGTGTCGCGGGGTACGCTGGCAAAAATACAGGTTTTGCCGTTTTCCGACAGTGCAAAATGAGTAACATTTTTAAAGCTAACCGAGTCGCCGGTTTTCACATTGTAAAGCATCAGCAGGGCTCCCTGTGCTTTTTTCAGTTTTTTACTCTTTTTCTTTGAGGTGTCTATTGGCTTGTCTTTGTCCTTTTTCTCCGGATTTTTTTCCTTTTTCATGAGTACGGCAATCCAATCTGATGCAGTCTTGGGGACTTCTACCTTTTGAATCTGACCAAATTTTTTCCATAAACCGAATTCCGTAGAATAAAGTGCCAAAGAATCAGAAGGTAATTTATCTTTTTTTCCTTTTTTGCGTTTTAGGTGTAAAACCTTTTCAAACGGAGGTTTGACAGTGTAAACCAGAACTTTACCGTCTGGCATAAATCGTGCCTTATGTCCTCGCGGAAGCGAATCGAGCTGGTTTTTCCGAACATCGAACAAATAGAGCCAGCCATCACCCTGTTGTGGATTTATCTCGTAAGAAATCCAATTTCCGTTGTCGGAGACAGCTGCATTTCTTAAATCTTTCCAATGGTCGTAAACGGTATGGTCAAGTGGTTTTTTCTGTTGCGAAAAGGCCGAAAAAGTCAATGCCAGGATAAAAGATAGCAAGACAAATTTTTTCATAGTTTCAGGTTTTAGTTAAAATTTAAAGCGGAGGCTAATCCCCTTGTAAGCCGGAGCATGAGGCATATCGAAAGGTTGGATAACAGGAGCCACCTCCAGCGACAAATTGTTAGAAATATTCCAGTGCGACAAGTGCGCATCTACGTTGGCATCAATCATTTGCAGGAGATACCATGCTCCGCCAAGAATGTATGAAAGCTGCATGTTTCGCCGGTAATAGTCGCGAATCAACTTCAGAGTAGTCTCACTATATTTTTTGGCCAGTACGTTATTGCATTTGGGGTTTGTGGCTTTACAGTCGTAGGCATCTTTGAAAGTTTTGTAATAGTTTCGGTTGGTTACGGCAAAATAGCCTATTACGGCAAAGCCGGTGTAAACGATAGGCAGTTTCCAGTATTTGTGATTGTATATTTGTCCCAGACCGGGGACAATAGCCATGAGCATTGCTTTTTTTGGGTCGCGCGGCGGATGTTTCGGCTTGTCACTTCTGGTTTTATGTTCTTTATCATTACTAATAAAAGGATGTGCTGAGGTCGGCGTAACAAATGCCAGTGAAAAAACTGCTAGAAGGCAGACTGTCAGGATGTTTTGCAACTTAATGACATTCACAGAATTACTTTTTCTCAAGAATGGAAACCACATGTGCAAGCCCTTCGTCATCTTTAAATGAAATAACGATACTACCGGTGCCATTATTGTTTCTTTTCAGACTTACTTTGGTATCCAGCAGGCTGCTAAGTTCATCTGAAATCCTTTGGAATTTTTCAGGAAGATTGGGACTCTTCCGCTCTTTCTTCCGGCCTTTTGGGTTGTTCATTTCGCTAACCATCTGTTCAACCTGACGAACATTCAGGCCTTCATCCAGAATTAGTTTGAGCAACCGGAGTTGTGTTCCCTCTTGCTCGATGGAAAGCAGTGCACGGGCATGACCCATAGAAATGGTACTATCACGCAAAGCAATTTGAATTTCGGGTGGCAGTTTCAGCAGACGCAGAAAATTGGTGATGGTCGTCCGGTTCTTACCCACCTTCTTACTAAGTTTTTCCTGGGTCAGGTCACACTCATCAATCAACCGTTTGTAGCTGATGGCCACCTCAATAGCATTTAGATTTTGGCGATGAATATTTTCAATCAGTGCCATTTCGAGCATTTGCTCATCGTTAGCCACGCGTATAAAAGCAGGAATTGTCTCCAGTCCGGCTATTATAGAAGCTTTTAAACGCCGTTCGCCAGCAATAAGCTGAAAATGTCCACGTCCCATTTTGCGGACGGTAACAGGCTGAATAACCCCTTGGATTTTAATGGATTCGGCCAGCTCGCGTAGCAGTATTTCATCAAATGTGGTTCGCGGTTGGAAAGGGTTAGCATCAATATCATTCACATCCAGTTCGGCAATGGCACCGGCCACATAATTTCCCGAAATATCTTTGGAGGTAATGTCCGTGTCCGGACTGCTGAGAATGGCATCCAGTCCCCGCCCCAACACTTTTTTTGTCGTTTTCTTAGGTGTCATCCGAAGTTTCTATTTGTCTGTCAGAATTTTTAATACCGGTCATATCATTTTTTTGTAAAAGCTCTCTGGCAAGGTTTAGGTAGTTGATGGCGCCGGTACTTTGGGCATCATGCATGATAATAGCCTTGCCGAAACTTGGCGCTTCCCCAAGGCGGGTATTGCGGTTGATAATGGTATCGAAAACCAAATGCTGGAAATGGGTTTTTACCTCTTCGACCACCTGTTTCGAAAGTCGCAATCGAATGTCGAACATGGTAAGCAGAATACCTTCAATATCCAAATTGGGATTCAGATTACTTTGTACTATTTTAATGGTATTCAATAGCTTACCAAGCCCCTCTAGTGCGAAATATTCACATTGTACCGGAATAATCACCGAGTCGGCAGCCGTCAGCGTATTGATGGTTATCAGCCCAAGCGAAGGGGAGCAGTCGATGAGGATGATGTCGTAATTATCGCGTATTTTATCGATGACCCGCCTCATTTTTTTCTCCCTGTTGGGTAAGTTAATCATCTCTATTTCTGCGCCAACAAGATCAATGTGCGAAGGAAGCAAATCCAGGTTTGGAGTTGAAGTATTGAGGATAACGTTTTCAGGATTAACATCATCAATCATGCATTCGTAAATGCTGGTTTTTATATTTTTGGGATCCAGCCCAATACCTGAAGTAGCGTTAGCCTGAGGATCAGCATCCACAAGCAGTGTTTTATACTCCAGCACAGCGAGGCTGGCGGCGAGGCTGATGGCTGTGGTTGTTTTTCCTACCCCGCCTTTTTGATTGGTAATGGCAATGGTTTTCCCCATAGTAAATATGACTTATTGTACAAAAATACGATTTCCTTTTCCCCTCAGCGATTCCGGTAAACCAAAGTTATTAACAGCCCGGCAAAACAGATGCGGGAAAAAACATCCGGATGGCAACCATACGTTTATCATTCAGAAGCTTGTGCTTCGTCTTTGCCCAAATCGTCAAAACTCAAATCAATTTCAGTTTTGGGTTCTTCCGGAATATTATTTTCTACCGGAATCGTTTCTTCTACCGGAATCTCCCCGGTTTCGATAAAACGGATAGCAGCATCCAGGCCTTTTACAAACTTCTCAAAATCCTCTTTGTAGAGAAAGATTTTATGCTTTTCATAGAAGAATTTCCCTTCCTCATTTTGAAACCGGCGTTTACTTTCCGTAATGGTAAGGTAATACTGGTCGTTGCGTGTGGCCTTCACATCAAAAAAATAGGTTCTCTTTCCCGCTCTCACGGCCTTGGAAAAAATGTCTTCCCTGTGTTTCGGTTTTTCTTGTCCTTCCATGGGCATGCTCTCTTTTTTTTATTTCTAACAAGACAAAAATAAGAATTATCCAATAAATCATGATTCTTTTGTTCTGAATGTTGAAAAAACTAACATTTTGTTAACAACATTTTACGTTTTATTGAATGGCTGCTCTTTATTCCGTCTGAAAATCACAGGTTTATCCTGATGAAATTTTATTTAGATTCTTTCCATATTGTCGGTTTTTTCGTTACTTTTGCCACATTATTAAGAACCGGAACTTATAGCTATAGTTCCTTCATAATCATCTAACTATCAAATTATAAATGGCTAAATTTGAAATCGTAATGCCCAAGATGGGCGAAAGCATAATAGAGGCCACCATCACAAAATGGCTCAAAACAGAAGGTGACAGATTAGAAGAGGATGACACTATTGTAGAAATTGCTACCGACAAAGTGGATTCCGAAATTCCCAGCCCGGTGGAGGGAACCTTGGCCAGTACCCTTTTTAAAGAAGGTGATGTGGTTCCGGTAGGGACGGTTATTGCGCTAATCGAAACCGAAGATGATGGAGAAGGGGTGGAAGAAGTGGTGACAACCCCGGAGGATATCTCTGGTATCGTGGTGCCGGAAGAAAGAGCAACCGAATCTTTGCTAAAGAAAGAACCTGTAAAACAGGATATTACACAAAGTACACGTTTCTACTCACCATTGGTAAAGAGTATTGTAAAAAACGAAAAGATCTCTTTTGCTGAACTGGAGAATATTCCGGGAAGTGGAAAAGATGGCCGTGTTACCAAACGCGATGTGTTGGCATATCTTGAAAAAAGAAGAAGTTCAGTGGTTGCATCGGTAGCCTCATCCGCATTGTCTCCTTCCTCACAACAGAAATCTATGCCCAAAATGGAACTTCCTCCGGTGAATACCGAAGCAGGTGATCAGGTAGTGGAGATGGATCGCATGCGGCGGCTTATTGCTGACCACATGGTGATGTCGAAGCGGATTTCTGCTCATGTTACTTCGTTTATTGATGCCGATGTTACCAATATTGTAAACTGGCGTAACAAGGTGAAAAACAGCTTTCTGCAACGTAATGGAGAGAAAATAACTTTTACCCCGATTTTTATAGACGCAGCGGCCAAAGCACTTCGTGAGTTTCCGCAAATTAATGCATCGGTTGACGGGTACAACATTATTTACCGCAAAAACATTAATATTGGTATGGCCACTGCCCTGCCCAACGGCAACCTGATTGTCCCTGTCATCAAAAATGTAGACGAAAAAAGTCTGCTGGGCATTGTGAAAGCAGTTAACAGCCTTGCCGGTAAAGCACGTAGCAATGGACTCAGTCCTGATGAAATTCAGGGAGGAACTTTTACCATGACCAACTTCGGCTCATTTGACAGTCTTACTGGCACACCGGTCATCAACCAGCCGCAGGTGGCTATTCTCGGCGTTGGTGCTATCCGCAAGAAACCGGTTGTACTGGAAACTTCTCAGGGCGATGTTATTGCCATTAGGCATATTATGATTCTTTCGCTGGCTTACGATCATCGTATTGTGGATGGTGCACTGGGTGGCATGTACATCAGACGGGTGAAGGAAATTCTGGAAAATTGGGATATGAATACCGAAATCTAATTTTCCTTATACACAATCAATATTCTTTAGCCAAACACTTCCCATTGCCAAAGATTAATCTGATTTTATATCTTTGCTGATTATGGTAGTGGCAGAAAGTATTCACAAGTCGTTTGGAAAAGTTGAAGTGCTAAAAGGCATTGACTTACAGGTGAACGAGCAGGAGATTGTCTCCATTGCCGGTGCTTCAGGTGCGGGCAAGTCCACGTTGCTGCAAATTCTCGGTACCATCGAAAAACCTGACAGAGGCCGGATTATTATTGATGGCGTGGAAGTCAGCCGATTGAAAGACAAAGAACTTTCAGCATTCAGAAATAAGAAAATCGGGTTTGTTTTTCAGTTTCATCATCTGCTACCCGAATTTACTGCTTTGGAAAACATCTGTATCCCCGCTTTCATTGCCGGGAAAAGCCGGAAAGAAGCCGAAAGAAGGGCTTATGAGTTGCTGGACTTTATTCATCTAAACGAGCGTGCCGGACATAAACCTACTGAGCTTTCAGGTGGTGAGCAACAGCGTGTAGCCGTTGCCCGCGCTCTGATGAACAACCCTTCGGTAGTGTTTGCCGATGAGCCTTCGGGAAACCTTGATTCGGCCGCATCGGACGATTTGCACCGGCTTTTCTTTGATTTGAGAAGCGATTTCGGACAGACCTTCGTCATCGTTACACATAACAAAGCACTGGCTGCCATGGCTGACCGTCAGTTTTTTATTAAAGACGGAATAATCTCCGGGGAAAATATCTGACACAAAACCACGTTACAGGAATACCACAACACATGAACTACACCATGAGCCGTACCGGAAAGTTTGTTTTTTCGCTTCTTTTTATGTTGATGCTCGGGTTGTTCATGACCTCTAACGTAAGGGCTCAGCAGGTAAAAACATACAAGGAAGCCATTATAAGAGGTAATCAACTGCTAAAGCAAAAAAAGTATATCGATGCAAAAGCCTATTACCAGATGGCTTTGCGTTATCATGAGCATGACCCCTATGCCACACAGAAAATTAACGAAATTGTTAAAGTGTTGAAAGCTGGCGAAAGCCACGAGGAAGCTTACTACAACGTTATTGATAAGGCCGACAGTTATTACGATAAAGATATGCTGGAGCTGGCTTTAAGAAGTTACAAAAAAGCCCTCACTATTATTTCCGGCGACAGCTATGCTTTGGGTAGGATAAAGGCAATTCATCGTCAGCAGACCGTTGAAAGAGGGCGACTTATCGCTTATAACCATTTCATGCAGTCGGGTGACTCCCTGCTGAGCCAAAATCTTTTCAATAGGGCAATTACGGCTTTTGAAAAGGCGCAGAACCTATTTCCTAATAAGCCTGTGGCTTCTGGTAAGTTGACCCTGACACGGCAAATGCAACACAAATTTATAAACCGAAAAAAGCAGGCGCAAAAAGAGATAGTAACAGCAGGACGCTACCTTTTAATCAAAAGTTATGCAGAAGCTCTGCGCCATTACGAGCTGGCGGACTCGCTCTTGCCAGGAAACATGGTTGTTATCAAACGAATATACCAGTTGAAACCCAGAGCCAGAACACAGATTGCCTACAACAAAATTGCCAGCGAAGCTGACCGGCTTTATATTGCGAAAAATTATATGGCTGCACGTGAGAAATATCAGGATGCTCAAAAACTATGGCCGGAAAACAGCTATCCCTCCGAAATGATAAGTAAAGTAGATCAGCAGCTGACCGAGCAGCGTAAGAACCTGGAACAGAATTATCGCATTGCTGTTGCTCAGGCAGACAGCCTTTTTGAAATGCACGAAATGGGAAATGCACGGGCACAGTATAACCTGGCACTTAACCTGAAACCAAACGAAAGCTATCCGCAGCAGCAACTAACTGCTATTAATACCTGGTTTATCCGGCAGCAACAACAACTTCAGGCCAACTACCACAGCGTTATCCGGAGTGCCGACAGCTTGTTCGACAAAGGTGCTTACCCGGCAGCGCATGAGAAATATGAGCAGGCACTGAAAACGCGACCCAAAGATCCGTATCCGAAACAAAAATTGTCGGAAATTGACAAACGACTATTAGTTATTGCCAAACAAAATGAGCTGGATGCCCAATATCAAACACTGACAGCCGAAGCCAAACAGCTGAAAGCAGCGGGTCATTTCGAACTTGCCATTAAGAAATTTCGCCAGGCACAAGAACTAAAAGGTGCGGATGCCTTCTGTGCTGCCCAGATTACTATGATCAACCGGATACTGGCGCAAATGCAAAAACAGAAAGAACGTGATGCCCATTTTGCCAAACAAATTACTTTGGGGCAACGATTGTTGCAGCAAAAGCAACTGGAAGAAGCCAAAAAAGCTTTTACTAATGCCCTCGCCATTAAGCCGGAGGAGCCTTTTCCGGCACAGCGTATTCAGCTAGTTGATAGTCTAATACAACAAAAAATACTCCAGATTCAAAAAGAAAAAGATTACCAGGTCGCTATTCGGCAAGGCAAACAACTCTTCGGACAAAAGCAATATGAAAATGCCCTTGTCAGCTACAAAAATGCCAAAAGTCTGAAACCCAAAGATACCTATTCGGGCAAAATGATACAAAGTATCGAAACAACGCTGGCGGTCATTGCCCGTGCCAAAGCATTACAACAGGCTTATGTAGAGAGTAATGCGCGTGCCAGCCAACTACTGAAAGAACAAAAATATGAACTGGCCAAAGCACAATACCAAAATAGCCTCACCCTGAAACCGGACGAACGCTATCCGAAAAAACAAATTGCTGACATCAACACAACTTTGGTGCGGTTAGCCAAAGAGCGTGACCAGCGCTATGCTGCTGCCCTTTCCAAGGCCGACAACTTATACAACAGCCGGAATTATCAAAAAGCAGTGGCACTGTACGAAGAGGCAGCCAGCATAAAATCGGGAGAACCTTATCCAGGCGAACAAATTGCAGCCTGCAAGACCTTTATTGTACAGATAGTGGCAGAACAGACACAAAAGTACAAACTAGCTATTGTGGAGGCCGACAAATTGTACGCAGCCAAAATATTCGACAGAGCCATAAAAGCATACAAAAAAGCGGAAAAAGCCAAGCCTGATGAAACCTATCCGGCTGAAATGATAAAAAAAATTACTGATTATATCCGCCTAAACGCTATTGTTGATTTAATTAAAGAAAAGACATTAATTACAGCTGGTGAAACCAAAAAGCTGCCTTTCAAAGTATTACCTATTGATGTCCGCAAAAGCAACTATGTATATGTTAAAGCACACAATTTGGATGGGAAATCATTCCGGATAATATTTACTTATGGCAAAGACAATACCAAGAATGGTGGTTTTGTCGTCCAGGTTCCGCCAGGCAAAACGGATCAGGACTTTATCATCAGGGTGGGCAGTCAATACAAATGGTTCTCAGACGATAACAACTGGATCAGCATCTATCCCGAAAATAATCCCATCGAAATCAGCCTGGTGCGCATCTCAAAAAGTGACTGAACAATCTGATTTGTACTGACCTCCCTCACCGGTTAGAGCATTCACGCTCTAACCATTATATTCCTGTCCCCGGAAACAGCCAGATAAGTACCACGATAACCACCAGTGCCGGAAGCATATTGATGACATTGATCTTTTTAATCCCGAGAATGTCTATACCCAGCCCAAGTAGTAAGATGCCTCCGACGGCCGAAAGCTCCGTAATCATAATGGCTGGGAAAAAATTACCGAACCACATGGCCAGCAGTGTTATGCCTCCCTGAAAAATGAGTAACGGAACTGCTGAAAACAGCACGCCGATACCCAGCCCCGAAGCCAGCGCAATGGAGGAGACACCATCCATAAGCGACTTAATGAAAAGTAGATGTGCATCGCCGGTCATGCCTTCCTGGATGGCGCCAAGGATGGTGAGTGAGCCCATACAGTAAAGCAAAAACGCTGTGAGCAGCCCATCGGAAAAGCGTTCGTTTTTACTTTTGAAATGCTTTTTCATTTTATCGGCCAGCTTTTCCAGCCCGCGATCCAAATGCAGGCTTTCGCCGATAACTGCGCCAATGATCAGGCTGAAAATCATTTGCAGCACGTGGGTTGACTTCATAGCCATGGAAAATCCAAGATAAAGGGTGAACAATCCGATGACCTGGAAGAATATCTTGATAAAACGTTCGGGAAGCCGGCTTTTAAATAAAATGCCGATCAGACTGCCGGCTATTACCGTTGCCACATTAACTAAAGTTCCTATCATGG
>CAYYOW010000009.1:0-2896 GCA_964473395.1 uncultured Lentimicrobiaceae bacterium
GCCAAAGACAAAGAAGAGTACGTGCAACTGATTGAGAAGGCGTTGGAAGAAAATTCGCCCACGAAAGAAGCTGAACGCGAAAAAGTAGCCCGAAGCCACACCTGGGATGCTAATGCCGAAGCTATTTATGAAAAAATTGAAATGACCGAAAAAATGAAATGATATGGGACTTAAAGAGAAAATAAAATCCAACGAAAAGCTGAAAAAGCTGGTATTGTGGATGCTTATGCCACGAAATCAGGCCAGGCCTCGCCTGTGGGTCAAGTGGTTTGTAAATCCCATGAAACATAAGCGCGGTAAAAGGTCGCTGGTGCGAAGACATACCCGTATGGATCTGATGCCGTTCAATAATTTTGTGCTTGGAGAAGACTCTACCATCGAAGATTTCTCAACCGTAAACAATGGTGTGGGGGATGTTATAATCGGCAACCGCACCCGTATTGGCATGTCCAACGTCCTCATTGGCCCGATAACCATTGGCAGTGATGTAATGTTTGCTCAAAATGTGGTTTTATCAGGGCTGAATCACGGATACGAAGACATAGACCTTCCCCCCAGCATGCAAAAGGTAGAAACAAAACCTATTGTAGTAGAAGACCAGGTGTGGATTGGGGCAAATGCAGTGGTTACGGCCGGCGTTACCGTTGGGAAGCACTCTATTGTTGCCGCAGGTTGCGTGGTGGTAAAAGATGTTCCTTCTTATGCCATTGTCGGGGGAAATCCGGGGAGACTATTAAAACAATATAATCACGAAACCAAAGTATGGGAACGCGTGAAAAAATAGCCGTAAAGTCTCCCCGTTTTCGTCATTTTTCTATTTTAGCATAATGATAAATACGGGAGAAGAACTTGCGATTACATAACACAAAGGAAATCAAGCCAATGCACAAAATAAAAACTTTTCTTCAATACTTTAAAGATTTCATAAAATGGGGTGAATATCGCTATATATTCACCTCTATAAAATATATTCTGCTTCACAGAACCACTTCAAGAACACAGGTTTACCGTAGCAGCCTGGGACTGTTTTTGTCAAGAAAGGGGACACTGGACTTTCAGTTTGCCAACTACGCCTATGAATGGGGTGTAAAGAAGTTTGTGTATCAGCATTTAAATGAATGTGATGTATTTTTAGATGTTGGAGCTAATATCGGCACCTATGCCATTTTATTGGCCCAAAAAGGGATGCGCGGATACGCTTTTGAACCCATTAAAAGCAACTGTGATGCATTGCGTATCAACCTCATTTTAAATAATCTTGAAGATAAAGTAAAACTCTTCCATCTGGCACTGGGTGCCAAATCACATCAAGCTGAGTTTGCTTTTGACATTGTCAACACCGGAGCATCCCATCTGGCTTCCATTCAGCCTGATGACGAGGTTCCGCAAAGAGAAAAAAGCACCTTTTCTGAGATTGTTCCGCTGGATAACCTGATGGACCAAATTGATTTCAAAAAAGATGATCATATTTTTATCAAAATAGATGTGGAAGGCATGGAAGAAAAAGTACTACTGGGTGCAAAGAAATTCCTTCAGACCTACCCTAACATTTTGATAGTCATGGAGTCGAAGCACAGCGGGAGAAAGCGGTTAGCACGGATACTGAATGAAATTGGTGATTTTGAGATTCTGAATGTGGACGACATGAATATGGGAGCACAGAAAACAACTAGTAAAAAATAATGTCATGATGACGCTCAAAATACTGTTCTGGCTGTTTTTATTTATCGTTTTCTATGCCTATTTGGGCTATGGTATTTTGTTGTTCATCCTGGTTCAGCTGAAAAGGCTCTTTTTTAAAAAGAAAACCTCCCCGATACCTGATTATGAGCCGGAAGTTAGTTTATTCGTCGCTGCATACAATGAAAAGGATTTTGTAGATGCGAAAATAGCCAACTCTTTCGGCCTTGAGTACCCTCCGGAAAAAGTGAGACAGGTATGGGTTACCGATGGCTCTGATGATGGCACACCTGATCTGTTAAGGAAATACAGTGACAAAGGCGTTGAAGTTTACCATGAGGACAAAAGAGGTGGCAAAATAGGCGCTATGAACCGGGGCATGCAGTTTGTAAAAACACCCATTGTTATTTTTTCAGATGGTAATACAATGCTGGGCAGGGAATCTATCCGCCGCATTGTCAATCTGTTCGCGGATCCAAAGGTGGGCTGTGTTTCCGGAGAAAAACGTGTTTTTAACAAAGACTCTGCAGCTGCTACCGAAGGAATCTACTGGAAATATGAGTCCAAATTGAAAAAATGGGATGCTGAACTTTATTCTGTTGTTGGCGCTGCCGGTGAGCTGTTTGCCATTCGTACCGAACTTTTCAAGCCGGTGGAAAAAGATACCCTGCTCGACGATTTTATCATCTCGTTGCGGGTAGCCATGGAAGGCTATACTATTCAGTACGATCCGGAAGCTTACGCTATCGAAAATCCATCGGCCAATGTAAAAGAAGAGCTCAAAAGAAAGGTTCGTATTGCTGCCGGCGGTATTCAGAGTATTATTCGCCTGAAACCTTTACTGAATATCTTTAAATATGGCATACTCAGTTTCCAGTATATCTCACACCGGGTTTTGCGCTGGACACTGGCCCCCCTATCGCTGCCACTGATATTTCTTTTTAATCTGCTGCTTGCCTCCCAAGCCGGGTTCACAAATTTCAGCAACATATACACGTTGCTGTTTTATGGACAAATCCTCTTTTATACCATGGCCCTACTGGGTTGGTATCTCGAAAATAAAAAAATAAAGGTGAAAATTTTATATGTCCCGTACTATTTTCTGATTATGAATTATGCTGTTTACGCGGGCATTAAACGTTATTTTAAAGGACAACAAACGGTCAACTGGGAACGTGCCAAACGGGGATAAATCGTATGAGTAAGGGAATTTATA
>CAYYOW010000009.1:2996-42184 GCA_964473395.1 uncultured Lentimicrobiaceae bacterium
GGTCAACTGGGAACGTGCCAAACGGGGATAAATCGTATGAGTAAGGGAATTTATACCATATTGTTACTGATAACAGGCTTTCTGAGTGTTCAACTCTCGGCACAAACCTGTAGCAAGACCATTAACTCGTCCACGCCTTATATCGACTGGAAAAGTCTGGCTTTCAACGATATCAAACCAGGAGATACCGTTTGCCTGCAGACCGGAAATTGGAACTATATTCAATTGAAAAATTTCCACGGAACTGCTGACAAACCTATTGTTTTCATAAATTCGGGCGGAACAGTTATTATCAACACTGACCACTTTGTTGGAATTAAAATTGGAAGTTGTTCCCACATTATTTTCAGTGGAAACGGCGACCCTCAGGCCCCTTACGGGTTCAGAATATTAGGGGTTTCCAAAGGCGCAGGCATGGGCATCGACGACTATAGTACCAACATTGAAATATCGCATGTGGAGATATCCCACACATTACTGGGCGGGGTTTATGCCAAAACCGACCCCACCTGCACCAACTTCGGAGCCACCCGCGACAAATTTGTCATGTATAACTTCTCTTTTCATGATAACTATGTACATGATGTCTCCGAAGAAGGTCTTTACATTGGAAATTCGCACTACGCCGGATTATACCTTGCGGGCTGTGATACCACGGTATTGCCACACGCGATGAAAGGGGTATTTATTTATAACAATCTCGTGGAAAATACAGGCTGGGATGGTATCCAGGTGAGCTCTGCCGATTCCAATTGTCAGGTTCATGATAACCGTATAAATTATGACTCACAGGCTGGAAGAACTGATCAAATGTCAGGCATTATGATTGGCGGAGGAAGCGTTTGTAAAACCTATAACAACACCATCACTAATGGGCAAGGAGATGGCATTGATGTTTTTGGAATGGGCAATTTTAATATTTTCAATAATCTGATTGTCGATGCCGGAAAGGATTACCTGCCTAATCAGCCGTATCTGATGAAACATGGAATTTATGTAGGGAAAGTTGTTACAACACCCAACGCCGTATTGGGCATCTACAACAACACCATCGTAAGCCCTAAAAGCTTCGGGATGAAGCTGTCTAACAACGAATTAAGCTCTATTATTGTAAAAAGTAACATTATTGTCAATCCCGGGAAACTTATTGATAATGGCAACAGTGCCTATATCAACATCTATAACATGGATCCGGCACGTGTTGACAGCAGTAATAATTACAGTACGGGAGATATCAGCAAAGTTGGTTTTAAACAGGCAAGTGCAGGAAACTATGATCTGCAACTCACTTCTCCTGCCATCGATTACGGAAATGACCTTACTGCCGAAGGCATTACTTTCGATATTTTAAATCGTTCGCGCCCGTTTCATGGTTTATTCTCCGCGGGAGCTTATGAAAATCACGACCCAACAGTAGGTATTCGCTCCCAAAAGGCCTTTGATGTTGAGATATTTAAGATTTACCCAAATCCGGCTAGTAATAAGATTAATCTTTTGGTAAGGACAAGCATAGAACAGGAGGTTCAGGTTGTTGTAACCGATATACAGGGCAGGACATTACTCAGAAAAAAAATCCGTTGTAAACCTTTTCAAAGTTCCACAGGCAGGTTTTCTGTCCGCCATTTAATAAATGGGGAGTATTTGGTTATTCTTTACAGTTCAAGGGGTATCAGCAGCCTTCCTTTGCTCATTAAAAAGTGATATTATGCTTAGTATAAAAAAATATATTCCACCGGTTCCAGGCAGATTACTAAAGAGTATCTACCTGACGCTACGTGGTTTATATTACAGTGGAAATCAATACACCTGCCCGGTATGCGGACACAGTTTCCGGAAGATGCTTCCCGGAGGATTTAATCTTCCGGTTATTAAAGAGAAACACATTGTAGGTGCCGGACGGCGCGACAATGATATTTGCCCTTACTGCCAAAGTACCGACCGTGACAGGCTTATCTATCTCTACCTTAAGTATGAACAATCATTTTTTGAACAGCCTCTCAACCTGCTGCATATCGCCCCTGAACCTGCATTATACAAGATTTTCAGTCACAGCCCGACCATCGACTACCATCCGGCTACCAAATATACCGAAGGGTTTTACTACAGCACAAAGATAGAAACCGCCGATGTACTTGATCTTCATTATAATGAAGCTTCTTTCGACTGGGTCATTTGCAACCACGTGCTTGAACATATACCGGATGACCGGCTGGCTTTGCAGGAGATTTTTCGCGTGTTGAAGCCGGGAGGAAAAGCTTTGTTGCAGGTTCCCTACTCCTTACAGCTTGATAAAACCTTTGAAGATAATTCCAAAGTATCGGAAGCTGACAGAGAGAAATATTTCGGCCAGTTTGACCATGTCAGGATTTATGGTCGGGATTATCCTGACCGCCTTAGAAAAGCAGGTTTTGTTGTTTATCAGATAAGCCAGCAACATGACTTTAAGCATATTTCCACCTCTTTGGATAAATTTGCCGTTAACCCCGAAGAACAGCTTTTTATTTGCGACAAGCCAATAAAAAAGAGCCGATTATGAAAAATGTGAACATTAAGATATTGCTTTTATGTTTCCTGACATTATCAGCTACAGAGCTTTATGCCAATAACGGATCAGGCGTTTCCTTCACAGCATCGGTATGGCTCTATCTTTCGGTGGCTCTTTTTCTGGTCGCTGTAGCTATGACATTTGTTCTTCGTAAAAGGCAGAAGCGGAATATGCTCCGGTTGAAAGAGTTACAAATATCTCTAAAGGCCCTTCAGCAAGAGCTGACTTCACTGAAAGGAAACAGGGAAGAAATTGTTCAACAGCGAATTAAGAGGCTTTATGAGGAAATAGAGAGTCGTAAACAAAATTTGAAGGCGATGAAAAAGACGCTGGAGGCATCGAAACTGTCTGCCAGCCGAAACTCTTTCCTGCTAACCAAAATCAGCCATACGCTGCGTACCAACCTCAACGACATACTTGGGTTTTCTCTGTTGCTGGGCAATGAATTTGCCCTGAATGAAGAAGAGGAGCTCTTTGAGTTTAATGAAAATATCAGGAAAAGCGGGGCATCGCTTATGCATCTGCTAAACAATATTATTGACATCAGCAAGATTGAATCCAAAAGCTTTCATCTGAATGCAGAGGAGTGTCATCTGTCCGACATCAGCCATGAGCTTATCAGCCAATACGAGCCTGTAGCAAGTCAAAAACATCTGAAGATTGTCTTCCAGGATAACAAAGTTCCTCCCTTTGCCGCCGACAGCGAGGCTGTAAAGCATATCCTTTCCAATTTACTGGACAACGCGGTACGTTACACGGAAAAAGGATTTATAAAAATCTCACAAACGCTTAAAAATAAAGAAATTATATGGACTATTAAAGATACCGGAATCGGTATTGACAAAGCCTATCTTCCGGATATTTTTGAGCCTTTCCGTCAGCAGAGTCTTGGCTATAGCAAAACCAATTATCAGGGTGCCGGGCTGGGACTTCCGTTAATAAAAAATATGCTGGATATTATGGGTGGAAAAATTGATATCTCCTCGGAGAAAGCAAAGGGTACAACAGTAACAGTTTCTTTTCCTTTCAGGTTGCCTTCTGCAAAAAGCAACAAACCTGTTGCAAAAATAACAGCTATCCCGAAAGACAGTAAACCGGCAGCCAAAAAATCAAAATTGAAGAAGACAAATGCCAAAATACTTATCCTGGACGAAGACAGGCTGGGAAACATGTTGATTAAAAAGATTCTTCCCGAAGCAAAAGTAGAGGCTTACAGTAATGAAACCGACCCGTATGAATGGATAGCACAACAACTTAAAGATCAGATAAGTCCTGATATTATAATGATTGAGATTGACTTTGCCGGGAAGAGAAAAGGAGCTGCTGTACTGCAAAAAATAAAGGAGAGGTTTCCGGAATTAGAACATACGCCGGTAATAGCCCTTTCTGCCTATCCCGATTCAAATGGGTCGGAAAAGGCTATACAACAAGGCTTTGCTGCTTATTTACAGAAACCCTTTCATAAAAATGATTTAATTTTTCTAATGAATAAACTTATTTCTTCCTGAATTTTCTTACTTTCGTTTCCTATAATAAAATCAGAGACTTATGCCAAAAACATTCGAAGATTCCCTAAATGTATTGGTGGCCGAAGATAACGACTTGAATGCAAAATTTCTGTCGGCCATACTGAAGCAACTGAACTACAATATAGACTTGGCTATAAATGGTAAAATTTGTGTCGAGAAATTTTTGGAAAATGACTACGATCTAATTCTTATGGATATTCAAATGCCGGTAATGAACGGCTTGGATACCACCGCCGAGATCAGGAAATTAGAACAGCAGATGGAAGTTGAGAATCGTATCCCCATTATCGCCATAACAGCCTTTGCATTTGAACACGACAAGCAAAATTGTTTGGATGCCGGCATGGATGCCTATCTGACAAAGCCCTATCGTCCGCAAGATCTGACTGACATTATCAAAACCTTTTTCCCCAAAAAATAGTCTTTAAGAGAAATCCTAAAATAAAAAATGCCATGTCTCTGCATGGCATTTTTTATTTTAGGATTTCTCTATTGATTTATTTCTTAGGCTTTGTGGCGTGTTGGAAACTTACCAGTTTAACATCAAACACCAACGTTGAGAAGGGAGGAATTGGTCCCATATTTCGCGGGCCGTAACCCAGCGAAGAAGGAATAATCAGTTTAGCTGATCCACCTTTGCGCAACATAGCAATACCTTCGTCCCATCCGGGAATAACACGATGCATTCCAAGAACAAACTCAAAGGGTTTGCCTCTATCAATGGAGCTGTCAAATTTCTTACCACTTAACAGATAACCTGTGTACTGAACAGAAACTTTGTCACCTTTTTGTGGATGTGGGCCTTTCCCGGTTTTTTTAAGAATAAAATAAAGGCCATTTTGCGTGGGTTTTACCTTAATATTGTTCTTTTTAAGGTAGGCTTCTCTCTCCTTAGCTTCTTCATTTTGCAACTTTATCATGCGGGCACTTTTCTCAGCCTGCATTTGTTGCAACGTCTTCACGCCTACCAGTTTAATAGCAAAATAGACATCTTTAGTTGAGTCAACAAATTTGGGAAGTTTCCGCATACGGAATAATTTTTTGAAAACAGAATCAGCATTACTCATAAAAACAGCGCTATCACCAACATGCATCATGCCGAGACCTTCATAAATGTCACCCTTGTAAATAGATTTAATTATCGGAATTTTCATGGGACGCTGAGTGACAGGTAAATTTCTGCTATCGAACAAAACAGAATCGGGAGTACCGTAAACCATCTCTACCAAAGCATATTCGGCAAGTTTGGCTTTTGTAGTATCGTTACTTCTGTGATAAAATTTGTAATACAATCCTGTATCCGTCTTTTTAAATCCGGGATGACGTGATTGGTTACATGAAGTAAGAAACACACCAGCAAGAATGCCAATAAAGGCAAAAGTTATGAATTTTTTCATTTTTTGATATTTATTTAAGTTTTAACAATTCCACATAATAAATAATTGGTGTGTGGGGAGGAATTTTATTTCCATCGCCCGACAATCCGAAAGCAAGGTGCGAAGGTAAGATGAATTTTGCTTTGTCACCCTTTTTTAACAAAAGAATTCCTTCTTCAAGTCCACTTTCTACTCCGCCATAGCCTATTTTAAAGAACTTTACACCCGAATAAATTTTTTGACCATCAAAAAGCACTATCGAGTACCTGATCTTTGCAGTCTGCCCGATATGCGCTTTCGCCCCCTTACCGTCAACTAAAATCTGGTATCGCAGCCCGGTGCCAGTCTCCACCATATTCCAGTGATGCACCTTGATATAAGTGTCAATCTCCCTCTTCTCCTGCCGCACAAGCTTTCTGTTAAAAGCAAGTAACTGTTTCTGTGTTAGTGGTTTTACAGTCTGTTTCGCTACACTCTTATCAGTATTTTGACAACTCATCAAGCCAAAGACGAACAATAAGACAAATATGGACAAGAGCTTTTTCATGTTAAAGTGAAACAGTATAGTCAAGCTCCTCTTTGAACTGTAGCAACACCTCTTTGAGCTTATCAATGGTATCATTCATACCGATTTTTGAATTACCACCGGAAGCATTTATGTGACCACCACCATCAAAAAAGTCACGTGCCAGCCGGTTCACCGAAAAATCACCTTTGGAACGGAAAGAAATCCGAATTTGGTTATCCTTTTCCGTCAACAGTACAGCAAGATTTATATTCTCCATAGAAAGGCCGTAATTTACCAACCCTTCGGTATCACCAACCTGATAATCAAACCTTTTCAAATCCTCTTTGCTCAGATAAATAACAGCTGTATGAAGATCGTTCCACACCAACAGACGGTTACTTAAAGCAAAGCCTAGTAAACGCAACCTGTCTTCCGTGTAGGTATCATAAACCAGCTTATGCACGTTTGCAGCATCTATCCCCAAGTCAATTAACTCAGCAACAATATGATAGGTACGCCCATGATTGCAATTGTAGCTAAAAGAACCCGTATCGGTCATAATGCAGGTATAAAGCGCCAGCGCTTCCTCCACACCCAAAAGTGCCCTATCGCCCAAAGCTTCAATAAACTCATATACCAGCTCACCAGTTGAAGAAGATGCCGTGGAACAGAAATAGTGGTCAAACTCATTACTGGGTTCCAGATGGTGGTCTATGACGATTTTTTCTCCCCTAAACTTTTCCAGATCAGTGGCCATGTTTCCAGTACGGTCAAGGCTGTTAAAGTCGAGGCAAAACATCGACTGTCCGGCTGCCAAAGCATCTCTTACCGCCCGCACATTATGATCGAATATAACCATTTCACCGGCACCGGGAATCCACTTGTAATAGCCGGGGAAATCATTGGGAACCAGCGCAGTAACATTATGACCTTTTTTACGCAAATAATGCATCATAGCCAGTGTAGCACCGATTGTATCACCATCGGGATTTTTATGAGAGACGAGGACTATATTTTGGGGAACGGAAAGCAACCGGCCAACCGCTTCTATTTCATGGGAATCTAACATATACATATTTCAATTAGCGCACAAAGATAAATATTTACACGGGATTGGGGTTTATTCAAACAGGGTTGTTTACGTAATTCATTTACCTTTGCACAAATTTTTTAAAAAATCTATAAGATGACCGGAAACATCACATTTACAATGATTAAGCCCAAAGCCATTGAAAACGGTAATATGGGCAATATTATCGCTGAAGTTATTGAAGGCGGATTCAAAATTAAAGCATTGAAGCTCACGACACTGACCAAAGAACAGGCCATGGAATTTTATGCTGTACACAAAGAACGTCCTTTCTTTAACGGTCTTACCGACTTTATGTCATCGGGTCCGATTGTGGCAGCAGTTCTTGAAAAAGAAAATGCCATAAAAGCATATCGCGATTTTATCGGAGCCACTAACCCGGCAGACGCGGCAGAAGGTACCATTCGTGCAAATTATGGAACCAGCATTGAAGCCAATGCCGTTCATGGTTCCGACAGCGATGAAAATGCACAGATTGAAGCCGGATTTTTCTTCTCAAAAAGAGAATGGGTATAAAACAGCTTTCCAAGTTATAGTTTATAAGCCTGTATTCCTTTGAGTACAGGCTTTTTTAGTACTATCTCCCCTCCGATTATTTTCTTGGTTTATACTCACGGAAAGTACCATCGTCATATACGAAAAGTACCCGCATAACATGGCTGTTATCCTTATGTGTATAATTAGCCGGCCCCTCATCACTAACTTCCAGTCCGGCAGTTGCAGTGTCAAGGTTTTCATGAGAAACACTCCTCTCTTCAGTCGCCTTTTCCAAAGCAGGCTGGTCATGAAATAAGTTTTGCGAAACAGAAGCTGACGACAAAGCCTCGTTTGCAAACATATTTCCATCGCCTAGCGTTAGCCAATCAAGACTGATATCAGAAAAACGTTTTTTAATTCGCAAAACAAAATCAAGACTGGGCTTGTTTCGTCCGGATAAAACATGCGAAACCGCCGAACGCTGCATACCGATAGCATCAGAAAATTGTGCCGCTCTTAACTGATAATGTGCCATGATGGCTTTTATTCGCTCTACCATTCGTTTTGTTTTAGTTTACAAATGTAATAAATATAATTGATATTTATTTTGTAATCCCGAAAAAATATTTGGATACATCTGTAAACTATCATTTTTTTAATGTAAAATATCAATTTAATAATATATTTCAATATGGCTCAATCATTTACCCAATGGTTTACAATAATCTAAATTCTGGCATAATTATATAGATATCATTAAACTATTTTATTGATTATAACAGATATATGTCTGGTCAATAGCATTGTAGGTATTTTAAATAATATTTTTATGGATTGTTTACAATAATAGCCGAATGAATATTTTAATAAAATATACTTAGATATATATTACATTAATAACCAGTTAATTATGATATTGAGTTTACAATTGTGACTATTAGTAATTTTTGTTTACAAAACAACATTTTGGAAAATGTACATTTCTAAACAGGATAAAAATGACATTTGTACTCATTATTTGGCGGACAAAAAATTAAAACGGAAACCGGTGGCAACAAGTTTTCGTATGTTGGAAATTTATGGTGCTGCGCCTCCCCTATTCCATAGGCTTAGTAACCTGAGTTCGATATAAGCTTTACTCATAGTTTCAGATAATTAGTTTCTAGACGACTCAAATTTATGAAGTACTATCCATCAACGGCTGAAGAAAGTTGTCATCGAATTGTCCACGTCCGTGATTTGATAATAATCCTATATCCCATCCATCAATAGTATAATGATTTATAAAATCAGCATAATGTTTATGCCTAAAGAGCAGTGCATATGAAATAACAGAAAGGAATGCAGGGCAGCGTATAAAGTAGTATTACTCGTAGCGCAGCGATTCGATGGGGTCGGTACGGGCAGCTTTGTTGGCAGGAATAATTCCTGAAACGAGAGCCACGATAAAAGTCAGCACAACACCGCCAAAGACCCACATCCAAGGAATAATAAATGCACTACCCGTAACCATTGAGATAATATTTCCCATAATAACGCCGGCAATAATGCCAAGAACGCCTCCAATCTGGGCAATAACAATGGCCTCAAACAAAAACTGGTTACGAATAGTCCGACTGCGCGCACCAATGGCCTTGCGGATACCAATTTCCCGTGTTCGTTCGGTTACTGACACCAACATGATGTTCATGAGCCCAATGGCTGCGCCAAACAGCGTTATCAGTCCAATGACCGTGGCTCCAATGGTGATGTTTCCGGTTAGGCCGATGAGCATGTTGGCAATGTTGTCGCTTTTCACAATAGAAAAAGAGGATTCCTGACCCAGACGATCTTTGCGAATCTGCCGGAATAATCCGGTAGCCTCACCAATAGAAGCCTCCATTTGGCTGGGATGATTCACCATAATGCTTATGGTATAATTCATGTTAGGACGGGAGAAATACTGACGCACATTATTCAGCGGTAGGAAACAAGCACGGTCGCCGGTAAAGCCCAGACTGGAACCTTTCACCTGTAAAGTACCGATAACCCGATACATACCCGGCCCAATAGAAATAATTTTTCCGATAGGATTTTCTTTGTGTTTAAAAAGTTTCTTCACCACATCGCTACCAAGAATAACCAAATGGTCGCCACCCGCCACTTCCGATGGCTGAAAAATCCGGCCTCTGGCCAATGCCAAACCAGCAGTAGCCAGGTAGTTTTCGTCCACACCCGTAATGCGCACGTTGGGATTGGTTTTTTGCGATTTATATTTCACAGTGGCGGTTCCCGTCCCTACAATACTCACGGAAGTAACGGCAGGAAAGTTATAGCGTTTCTTAAAAGCTTCGGCCTCCCTGTATGTTATAATTGAATAAGCCTCTGCCCTGGTATGGTGACGACCAATCCTGACCCGGAGGGAACGATTCCGAATACTGAAGGTATTAGAACCCATCATAGCAAAATTCTGCGTCAGGTAATACTCAACCGCGTCAATAGCCGTCAATATTCCCACCAGAGCCATTATCCCAAAAGCAATAATAGCAACGGTGAGGATAGTCCGTACCAGGTGGCTCCTGATGGAATTGAGGGATATGTGAATATTCTCCCGAATAAGCTTTAAATTATTCAATTTAGTCCTCTTTTTTACCATAAGCCAGATCACCGGCATCACCAAGGCCAGGCACAATGTAGGCTTTGGCTGTCAGCTCATCGTCGATGGCTCCCGTCCATATTTTTATTTTATGTTTTGAAAATGTTTTTTTCAGAAACTGGATTCCTTCGTTGCTTGCCAGCACCGACACAATATGAATTTCTTTAGGGATTCCTCTCTCCAGCAAACCTTTTATGGCTGCCACCAGCGAGCCTCCTGTAGCCAGCATGGGGTCGCTGATAATTAAAATTCGCGACTCTGTACTGGGCGAAGAAATGTATTCAAGCTTTATTACAAAATCTTCGTCGGCATCATATTTACGGTAAGCCGAGATAAAAGCATTTTCGGCATAGTCAAAATAATTCAGCATTCCCTGATGCAGGGGAATACCAGCTCGTAAGATAGTTGCCAATAGCGGTTGCTCCTGTATTACCTGCATGTGGGCAGTCCCCAGAGGCGTAACGATATCTTTCTTCTCATAAGGCAGTTCTTTACTAATCTCATATGCAAAAATTTCGCCGATACGTTCCAAATTCCGCCTGAAGCGTAAACGATCCTGCTGTATTTGATTGTCCCTGATTTCAGAAAGAAACTGATTGAAAACGGAGTTGGATTTTCCTAATTCCCTGACCATCGATATTAGTTTTAGACAAAGATAGAAGAAAAATTTCAGTAAACGGGAAAAAATTTAGGAATAGATGGAGATTGTCCTGTCTCTACAACTGTTCAGCGGCAATTATCTTTATTATTTCCCCATAAAAGCCTGCACAAGCCGGTTAACGGGGAACCTAAGCCGATTGATTTCCAGACGATAGTAAGAGACCTCCTGGGAGCCAAATCCCCGGTAAAAACGTGCTAAATTAGGATCGTTAGACCCTTCAAAATCAAAAACCAGTGCTGATTCGGCATACTCCTTTATCACGGCATCAAGCAAGAAAGTCATGGCCATGTTCTGACGTGCTTCCGGTGTTGAGGCCGAGAACAAGAATACCAGATGCTGATGGTCTTTTAGAAAAAACGCCCCTGCGCAAAGCTCATTATGTTCAGTATAAACCCCATAAATCTCGCCCACGCCTTTAAACATTGCCTTAAACATCAACTGATGCAAACGTTGGTAATGCACGTTGTGCCAGTGTTTCACCTCTCGCCCCTTGTTTTGTCCAAACATCCCGGTAAGCAAACCAGGCTCCATACCTTTTACAAGCGTAAGGCCGGAGGAGAGGGCTTTCCTCAGATTCCTCCTGGTATTGGTATTATAATGCGCCGACAATTTAGGGTATCTGGAAATCAAGTCTAACAGATAACTCTTGTTGGAAATCAGCCGGTAATCTTCGGAATGTGGATGGTTGTGAATATTTAGATTAATCTGAACAAAACGAAATTTCTTAGGAATCACAGCAATGAAATTGTTGATGACGCTGCTGTTAAGAATCATGGTGGAAAAAATGCCCAGTTGTTGCGTAAAAAAAGGCTGAAACAGGTAATAAACACCATACTTTTTATTTCCTGTAAGCGGCATAACACGCGCATAATCGTCTTCCACCAGCGCTTCCCAGCCTGGATGCACCACATCGAGGTACCAGCTTAATGCATAAATATTACCATTAAAGGCCTTCCGGATACAATCATCCCATTTTGTCTTATCAATATCATCATGTAGCAGATAGAGAATCAATAGTTTACGTTTTATGGTTTTGTTACCTCTTCAAGTAGTGTTTCATATACCTGGCGCCATCCTTTCCAGCGTTTTTCATCGCTAAGTGATTCATTGTGCCAGAGCGAAATAAATGTACCGTTTACTTTTTTCACCTCAGTGATAAGTCTTTTTATTTTATTTATGGCATCCTCCGGTGTCAGGTTAAGATAATCGCGCAACGTCCCGTCCATAACCACAAAGGGGTGTAGCCGTAATTTTGTTTCCACATCCAGTTCCAAATCATAAAAATGATAGGTATCGCAAATACCGGCTCTGAATCCGGTTAATGCAGCAAAACCCATGGTGTAATCGTCCAAAATATCATTTTCAATAAGGTTTTGATAAGTATCGGGCAGATTGAGTCGGAGAAAATGCTGCCTGCTACGGGTGATATCTTTTTTCAGCAAGTCTTCCAAATTTTCCAGCTCTTCTTTGAGCAGTTTCGGATTATCGACAGTATTGTAGCTGGGGTGTAAACCTACTTCGGCATAATCGGCCAGCCATTTCACCAGACGCCTGAACCTGCCGTTTCGAAAATTAATATTCTTGTCAAAACGCCCGTACATGCCAAAGAGAATAAAATAAACCGGATGAAGATTGTATTTTTTCTGGTATCCGCGTTGCAAATCAAATGTGTCGAAAGGATCTTTTACTTTTCCTGTCAACACCCACGCTCTGTTCCTGAATTCCTTAAGATTGAATGTTTTCAAAGCAATATAAAATCCGCCTATGGAACGAAGCCAGCCCTTTTGGGAATAGGCCCAAGCTGAATCAATATCATAAGTAGGAATAAAACGGAATTTCTTCACGGGAAAAACAAATTCCGGATAACGCTCCAAAATAATCTGCTTAACTTCCAGCGCCCATATATTCACCATAGGTTTCTCCAGAATGCCCCACTGCATACTCATACTCAGCTGAGCAGCAAACCGCCCGTGGTGATCACGTACAAAAGGCAGATACTCTTCGTAGCGTGAAACCAGGAAAAAAATTGCCGAAAATACATCAAAGGGTAAAATCGCATCCTCGTCATACACTTGGAAAATAGCTTTATTCCCCTTGTAATCAAGGGTATTGAACTCCATGCTGTGTACGCCCTTTTCAAAAAGCAAACCGGACGATTTGAAAAAAATATCATCTGTATGTGCCTTCTTACCATACATCATCTTTGGCTTGTCGGCACTTTGAAAAGCATCCAGATTACTTGTTATCTCATAAGAGACTTTCAATAAGTCTTTAAAAACCAGCCGAAAAACATAACGAACACGGTTGGTGATCTTTGGCACGTATATCAGAATATCGTTCATACACGGTAAAAGTAGAAAATTTTAGGGACATATTACCGGCTATTCTGCATAGGGACAAAACGATCGCCTCTGGCAAAGAAAAACCTCTTCCGATAAGGGTCGTACCGCCAGTAACGCTTTGTCCTGCGCGAAGCCGGTGTAGTTTTTCTAAGAAAGGTGTTCAACAGATAATCGAACGTGTAGCCGGCATAAGTTCGCCCAAGATTCTGAGCATAAATGTATATTTTTTTTACAGTCAGGCTATCAAGTTGATAGAGATATTCAATATCTCCCGAATACGAATCTATATCAAAATGGCCATCAATATTATCAGTCAGCAAATTTTCGGTAAACAAAACTTTTCCTGATCTTCCTGATACCAAAGGGCCCTGAAGCAAAAACCAGGAGCTTACATCCAACGCGTTTAGAAACTGGTGATGGACATAAACATCATTACCATAACGAGCCGTATCGGAAAAAAAATAGTACTGCTCTTCAAGCAATATCTGGGAAATATCTACAGTGTATGTATTTTTATCTGATTTGCTTTTTGTTACCACGTGCATCCCGTATTTTCTCAGCTCACTGGTATAACCTTTCATATAGTCCTTGATGAAAACCGAATCTACAATATGCTGAATGAAACGAGAGTGAGTCCAAAGGATAGAATCTTTCTCACGTTTGTTTTGGTAGCTAATACTATCAAAAATGCCGGTCTTCAGGTTGTCTTTGTATAAAAACGAAGGAGGTTTTACATAAATAGAAATCTTTGAGGCCTTCGCCAGAAACTCTTTGGCCAGTTTCCGCTCCGACTGCCCCATGGTAAACAGACCCATCATCAACAAAATTGTTGTCAGCAGAATCCGTAACGTTGAACTTTTAGCTTGCATCGCCTAAAATTAATATTTTGCATAAAACAAACAAAATCCATGCCGCAATCAGGCGTTCTGTAATTGTTTTTCAAAGGCAACGCCATCATCATAAGCAGCTTTAATTCTCTCTTCAGCAGGAGAAAAATGTAAAAAAATAACGTCAGAAAAGCTCCAGCTGAATTTCGTCATTCTCCGGTTTGTCCTCCGATTTCTCTTTTTCTTTCAACGATTCCTCCTCAGCATTTCTTAAAGTATCGGTTCCGCCCATCTGCTTTACAGGTACATTTTCCTCACTGTTCTCCCCCTCAGGTATATTTTTCCGAACGATATCTTCCTCTTCCACCGGGAGCTTATAAGGCAATGGCGAAAGCAGCTTTACCTTCTTCAACACCTTGCTTGTCAAGCGTTTTCCTTTGGCACGGTAACTTTTAACTCCAATAAAATCGGCCAGTGCCAACACCTCAAAATCAACTTCGCCACTCTCTTTGGTTTTCATTTCCAGCTCCAACCGTGGCAGATAATCCATAGAATAAACAACCAACTTAGAGCCTTTGGAATCAGAGATGAAGAGATATTTCTTATCAGTCGGGGTGTCAGAGTCAATACTAAAGCGTTTCACATAATACCTGTCCTGAGCAGCATCGAGATAAACGGCAGAGATAATTTTCTGCGGATCAAATTTCTCAACAAGTACCATTTTATCATCAAAATGGGTAGCAAGCTCGAAACCTGTGAGTTTAAATTCGCCCGTGGACATAATGGAAAGAATTCTGTCCCCGCCTTTGAAAGCTCCAAGATATCGCCCTCTCTCTTCGGTATTCAGCCGCCTGACGGTATCATCATACCAAATGTCCAGCGCCCCGAGTGTGGAAACCCCCTCTTCGCGCTTCACAATATTACGGACAGAAACCTTGCTCAGGATATTTCCCTGAGACGAACGGCCTTTGATGGCAAGTGCTTTAAAGTCAAAATCAAAATGTGTCCTTTTCATTTTTGGTTTGGGCCGTAAGTTGACGCGGATAACCTCCGCCTCGCCATTGGAGTTAGCCGAAAAGTAAATAACTTTCGAGTCTTTGGTTCCGCGGGTAAGATCATACACTTTGTCGCGTGTAACACCTTTAACAGCAAACCGTTTCACATAATACTTCCCCGGCCGGCCATCACGGTACACCATATTGTAAATGGTACGGTCATCATTTTTCTTAAAAACATCAATATACAGGATATTTTTTCCCACAAAAACTTTCGGTGCCACTTTTGTAACCAGGAAAGAGCCATCTTCACGAAAGATGATAACATCATCAATATCTGAGCAATCCGTAACGTACTCATCTTTTCTTAATCCGGTTCCGGCAAAACCTTCTTCACGATTAACATACAGTTTCTGGTTGGCAACAGCCACCATGTTAGCCTGGATAGTATCGAAATTCCGTATTTCCGTTTTGCGGCCCCTACCTTTTCCGTATTTTTTCTTTATCTGTCTAAAATAGTTTATGGCGTAATCTATCAAGTGTCCGAGATGATTTTTCACCTCATCAATTTCCTCTTCCACCTTTACAATCTGTTCTTCCGCTTTAAAAGCGTTGTATTTGGAGATACGTTTAATTTTTATTTCAGTCAGACGAACCAGGTCGTCATGGGTAATCTCCCGGCGAAGCTTTTTAGCAAACGGTGCCAGACCTTTGTTGATGGTCGAAAGCACACAATCCCATGTTTCACAATCCTCAATCAGGAGATAAATTCTGTTTTCAATAAAAATCTTCTCCAACGAGGCATTATGCCACTGGTCTTCCAGCTCACCGAGCCTGATTTCCAGTTCCTGTTTCAATAGGTAAAGCGTATGGTCAGTATTAGATCGCAAAATCTGTTTCACAGAAATAAATTGCGGCCGGCCATCCAGGATAACACAGGAATTGGGCGAAATACTCATCTCACAATTGGTGAATGCGTACAATGCGTCAATAGTCTGGTCAGGTGAAACGTTGGAAGCAAGATAAATCACTATCTCTACATGCTCAGCCGTATTGTCATCTATTTTCTTGATTTTGATTTTTCCCTTGTCGTTTGCCGCAACAATAGAGTCAATAAGAGAGGAAGTTGTTGTATAATATGGTATTTCGGTGATAACCAGTGTCTTTTTATCGCGCTGGGATATTTTGGTACGCACCCTTACCTTGCCTCCACGCAGTCCTTCATTATATCTGGAGAAATCAGCCATACCTCCGGTTAGGAAGTCAGGATAGAGTTCAAAATCTTTTCCCTGCAAATGGCGGATGGAAGCATCGATGAGTTCATTGAAGTTATGTGGTAGAATTTTAGATGCCAGCCCCACGGCAATTCCTTCCACACCTTGTGCCAGCAACAACGGGAATCTTACGGGAAGTGTAACGGGTTCTTTGTTTCTCCCATCGTAGGAGAGTTTCCAGGCTGTTGTTTTGGGATTGAAAACCACCTCTTTGGCGAAAGCCGACAAACGGGCTTCGATGTATCGCGGAGCAGCAGCGCTGTCGCCGGTAAGTGTGTTTCCCCAGTTTCCCTGCATGTCGATGAGCAATTCTTTCTGTCCCAGCTGCACCAGTGCATCACCAATGGAAGCATCGCCATGGGGATGAAATTGCATGGTATGGCCGATGATGTTGGCTACCTTGTTAAAACGTCCGTCATCCAGCCGGCTCATGGCATGCAGAATACGACGTTGTACAGGCTTCAGACCATCCAGTGCTTCCGGAACAGCACGTTCAAGTATCACATACGAAGCGTAATCAAGAAACCAATTCTCATACATTCCGCTCAAATGTAGTCGCCGGTACTGCTCAGGATGCTCCTGACCGGTGCTTTTATTCTCCGTCATCTCTTTTTCAGGTAGTTTTTGCTCTTCCAAATGGTCCATGAATCCAATCTCTCATTAAAAGTTTTTGAATAATCCCGGTTTTTCGGAACGGCAGCAGCACAACAGCCTGAGACGGGATTTATTTAAAAGTGCGAAGATAGTAAAACGATGGAAAAGGCAAAAGGATATTTTGACTTATCATACGGATTTAAGAGGTTGCAGCTCCCCCAAAAAAGCCGCTCCATCCCATAGGAAAGAGCGGCGAAAATAAATAGTCTTTTCAATTGTGCTTCCAATTAACCGAAAGCATCACGTGTTTAAATCACACCCTGATCCATCATGGCGTTGGCAACTTTTAAGAAACCGGCAATATTGGCTCCTTTTACATAGTTGACATACCCATCGTCTTCCGTACCATACTTAATACATGCGTCATGAATGGAAGACATGATATGGTGTAGTTTAGCATCTACTTCCTCCGATGTCCAGGCAAGTTTCATAGAGTTCTGTGTCATTTCCAGACCGGAAACAGCAACACCACCGGCATTAACAGCTTTACCGGGGCCAAATGGAATCTTTTTCTCATGGAAAAAGTTGACAGCTTCGGGTGTACAACCCATATTGGAAACTTCGGATACAGCCAGAACACCATTGTCGATCAGATTTTTTGCATCTTCACCGTTTAGTTCATTCTGGATAGCACAAGGCATTGCAATGTCACATTTCACTTCCCACGGACGTTTTCCTGGAACGAAAGTAGCCGATGCAAATTCATCGGCATACGGAGCCACAATATCCTGATTAGATGCACGAAGTTCGAGCAGGTAATCAATTTTCTCACCGGAAACCCCCTCCGGGTCATAGATATAACCGTCAGGACCGGAAATAGTAACAATCTTTCCACCCAATTCGGTAACTTTCAGGGCTACGCCCCAGGCAACATTACCAAAACCGGAAATAGCCACAGTCTTACCTTCAAAAGTTTCGTTTTGCTCGGCCAGTATTTCTTTTGTGAAATAAACTCCGCCAAAACCGGTAGCTTCAGGACGGACGAGGCTACCACCCCAGTTAAGACCTTTACCCGTAAGAACACCCGTATTTTCTCTGGCCAGCTTTTTGTACATACCATAAAGATAACCAATCTCTTTACCGCCAACACCCACGTCGCCGGCAGGGACATCCGTCTCCGGACCAATAACCCGCCACAATTCGAGCATGAAATTCTGGCAGAAATGCATAATCTCATTATCCGATTTACCTTTAGGGTTGAAATCGGATCCCCCTTTTCCACCGCCCATGGGCAATGTAGTCAGCGAGTTTTTAAAAATTTGTTCAAAGCCGAGAAATTTTAGAATACTCAGGTTCACACTGGGGTGAAAACGCAATCCCCCTTTGTATGGTCCTATTGTGTTGTTGAATTGCACCCGATATCCAAGGTTCATTTGGACTTCGCCGTTATCATCAACCCACGGCACTTTGAACATCAAAACACGGTCGGGTTCCACAAGACGTTCAACGATACCAGCCGAATCAAATTGAGGGTTTTCATTAACCACTTCTTCAATTGATTCCAAAACCTCGCGTACAGCCTGTAAAAATTCTAATTCACCCGGATGTTTTTTCTCCAGGTTGTTCATAATATTATTAAGGTTCATTTCCTTAGTTTTTAGTGATTTTTATTACTTCCTTGAAACCAACTTCTTCGTTTCTGATTTCACGGCAAAATTAGATATAATCCACTCGGACAATTCAATTTTTCTCAAAGATACTGTTTTTTTATTTTGACCGAATAATTAAAATATAAAAATCTTAAATCATTGTATCAGCGACCATTATAATATATTTACCTGATGTTTTTCAAATTATTCGTATGGCAATTCCGGCCTTTTCGGCAAAAGCAGTAAAATGACTAGAGCATTTTACGGAATTCACTTAGAATGATAAGAACAATGAATAAATGACAGCCCAAAGGAGAAAGGTGACTGTAATTTGATTAATTTTGACCTATGCACCGCTACAATCCAATGACATGACTTTTGCAGAAAAGACCCTGGCATTTTACAAGCAACTGGCACCCGGCAAGAAGTTACCGGATGACGTTGAAATACTGAATCCCTACTCCCGACCGAAAACCATGGCCGCCTGTAAAACTTTTTACAATAAGTTTTACAACGACCACAAAAACAGACGGATAATTTTCGGTATCAACCCGGGAAGATTTGGAGCAGGTGTAACCGGTATCCCTTTCACCGACCCGGTTCAATTGGAAAAGGCCTGCGGCATCCCCAACGATTTTGATAAGAAACCCGAACTCTCATCGCAGTTTATCTACCTTCTGATTGAAAATATGGGAGGTGTTGTCCCTTTTTACCAGCATTACTTTATTGGCGCCGTTAGCCCACTGGGATTTGTAAAAAGCGGTAAGAACTTTAACTATTACGATGACAGGCTACTGGAGCGAAGCCTCAATTCCTTTATCATAAAAAACATGGTACGGCAGGTGGCGCTGGGCATTAGCACTGACAAATGTTTTTGCCTTGGAAACGGAAAAAATTTCATCTATTTACAGCGGTTAAATGATGAATTGAAAATTTTTGATGAAATTATCCCCCTGCCACACCCCCGCTGGGTAATGCAATACCGACGAAAACAACTTCAAAACTTCCTGAACGAAATGAGTAGGAAACTCAGTATTTAACTTGGGAATATTTGTCTCAACAGCCTGCCAGTTTCCAGACATATCCTGCCAAAAACAAATCGAAAAAATATTATATATTTCAAAGGTTGACTGTTGTTTGTTAACTTATTTACAGCATCCTGGCTTGGCATAATTTATGATTGGAAGCAGACATGTTTCACTAAAAAAGTTAGCAAAATGACATTACCCACAAATTTAAAACACGTCGTCAGCGAAGAAGCGCTGAATCAGATTCTGAAAGACAACGAAAACGTCATGGTATGCTGTGGACGTATGGGCCCCATGTGTGTTCCCGTTTACGCCAGTATGGAAGAGTTACAAGACGAATATCCTAACGTTGAATTCCGTGATATGCTGTTTGACAACCCTGATTCAGCAGTCATTCGCAATCTCCCCCAATGCAGTGGTTTCATGGGACTTCCTTTCACCGTTTATTACAAAAATGGTAAAGTAGTCGCTGCCACAGGAAGCATCCAGACCAAAGAACAAATCACCGAAATTCTGGATCGGGAATTTAAATAATATTACAACTTTCGTGCAGTGAACAGCCTTATTTGCTGCACGAAACTTTTAAATAGATTTCCATGGACAAGAATCATTTTGATGTTATCGTTCTTGGAGGAGGCCCTGCCGGCCTTACTGCCGGAGTTTACCTGGGTCGTTCCAAAGCAAAAACACTTATTCTCGACACCGGAATGCCGGGTGGGCAGATGGTACTCACTTACAAAATCGCCAACTATCCCGGAGTAGAAAACATCAGTGGCTACCAGCTCTCGTCTGTTATGAAAAAACAGGCCATAAGCTTCGGTTGTATCATCAAATCAAATGTAAAGTTAGCTACCCTGCGGTTAGAGGGCAGACAAAAAGAGGTAGAACTGGAAAACGGTGATGTCTTCAGCGCCCCGGCTGTTATTCTTGCCACGGGAGGCCGCTCTCGGATGCTCAATGTACCAGGTGAAAAAGAGTTTAAAGGACGCGGCATCTCTTATTGTGCTACCTGCGATGGCGACTTTTTCCAGGACAAAGAAATCGTTGTTGTCGGAGGAGGAAATTCGGCACTCGAAGAGGCTGTTGCACTTACCAAATATGCCAGTAAGGTAACCATCTTGCACGAGTTTGACCATTTCCAGGCATTTGAACATGCCATAGAAGAAGCCAAAGCCAACAAAAAGATTAGCTATATCATGGAAGCCCATATCACCGGATTTTATGGTGACGAAAGCCTGCGTGGTATCAAATACAGAAACCTGAAAACCGGCAAAACAGGACAAAAAGCAATTGACGGGGTCTTCATTTTTATTGGATACCAAGCCAATACACAAGCTTTGTACGGCGGCCCGGTGGAGCTAAATCAGTGGAATGAGATTGTAACAAATGGGGACCTACAGACCAACCTTGATGGGATTTTTGCTGCCGGAGACTGCCGTGCCAAACACTACCGTCAAATTACCACCGCCGTTTCGGACGGAACAGTTGCAGCGCTGAATGCATTGAATTTCATTCAAAAGTAACAAAAGCCGTAACATGGGCTAAATTTCTGAACTCCTTTTGGCTTTCTGTGAGGAAAATCTTATACCGGGCTCAGGTTTTTAGAAATTCGTTTACATTTGCGCCTTAATTTCAGTTATGTTTCAACATGCCATTATCGGACCCGACCAGTCATGGATGCTTTGGGCCATTCTTATTCTCTCTGCCACATTCGGTATCTGGGCGGAGCTATTCACAAAATGGGGCAATAAAATTTCCGCTGTCGTCATCACCATCCTGTCCACCTTTTTGTTATCAAACCTTTATATCATCCCCATACAGTCACCCACTTACGATATTGTCTGGTCTTATCTTGTCCCTTTGGCTGTTCCACTGCTGCTTTTCAAAGCCAACATCCGGCGGATTATCAAAGAAGCCGGGCCAACCCTCATAGCCTTTGGCATCGGTGCCGTAGGTACCATTGTGGGAACCATTATTGCTTTTAAAACAATCCCGCTGGGTGAGGAAGGCTGGAAGCTGGCCGGGATTTTCTGTTCCACATACATTGGTGGCTCCATGAATTACGTGGCCACCTCCCAAGCACTCCATTTACATTCGGGCGATATGCTCACTGCCGGCGTAGCTGCCGACAATCTGGTAATGACACTCTACTTCCTGATATTGTTTGCATTACCCAGTGTTGGATTTCTTAAAAAACACTTTAAAAATGTTCATCAGCAAAATGTGGAGAACATACAGGAACCAGATACTTTTGAAGAAAACACCAATGAGAATCCCAACCTACTTGATATGGGAAAAGCTTTAAGTATAGGCCTTTTGGCTGCTGCCATCAGTTTTTATTTGCAGCACCTTATCGGAATACAAGGCAGCGCCATACTGATCATTACACTGCTGGTAGTTACCGTGGCCACACTCTTTCCAAAGCAGATGAATGCCATCCGTGGAGCCGACCAGATAGGAACTTTTCTTATGCAGATATTTTTTGCCGCCATTGGTGCCAGCGCCAATATACTGGTAGTCATGAAAGTAGGCCCCATACTGTTTCTCTTTGCAGGGTTAATCTTACTTGTTCACCTTATATTTATTTTGATTTTCGGACGACTTTTCAATCTCGATTTGGCTGAAATCGTCATTGCCTCCAACGCCAACATGGGTGGTCCCACCACTGCCGCGGCTATGGCGGTAGGACGCCGTTGGAAATCGCTTGTTATACCCGCCATCCTCTGTGGAACACTTGGTTACGCCATTGCCACATTTATCGGTGTGGGCATGGCTTACTGGCTACATTAGCAAAGACTGAAAAAGGGAAAGCACTACGCCACCCTGCACAATTTCACCATTCATCACCAGCAACCGATTAACATATAATCTATTTTATATCAGGGTTTTAACGTATTTAAACCCTTTCTAAATAAGTGCTACAGAAAAAAATCAGTAAATTACTTAGAAAAAAAACGCCTTGAAAATTGTACTTTCGTGCAAAAATTTAGGAACCATATAAAAACATTAATTATGGCAAAAGTGAAAGGTGTCATTGTGGTTGACATTGAAAAGTGCAAAGGCTGTAGCGTTTGTATCCCGGCCTGTCCCACCGATGTGATTGCTTTGGCAAAAGAAGTAAACGGCAAAGGTTATCATTTTGCTTTTATGGAGAATCCGGATGTCTGTACCGGTTGCACCAACTGCGCCGTGGTATGTCCTGATGGTGTCATTACTGTTTACAGGATAAAAGTTAAATAATTATCAAAAAAAATAAAACAAAGAGATATGGGTGAACTAAAATTAATGAAAGGTAACGAAGCCCTGGCCGAAGCCATTATTCGTGCCGGCACGGATGGCTATTTCGGTTACCCTATAACGCCCCAGTCGGAAGTTTTGGAATACCTCATGGTTTCCAAACCCTGGGAAACAACAGGAATGGTCGTATTACAGGCCGAGAGTGAAGTAGCCGCCATAAACATGTTGTACGGCGGAGGCGGAACCGGTAAAAAAGTTGTTACTTCCTCTTCCAGCCCGGGTATCAGCCTGATGCAGGAAGGTCTTTCCTATATCGCCGGTGCTGAAGTTCCGATTTTAATTGTGAACGTGGTTCGCGGCGGTCCGGGACTTGGCGACATTCAGCCGGCACAATCCGACTATTTCCAATCCACAAAAGGAGGTGGTCATGGCGACTACAGGCTCATTGTTCTTGCACCCTCCTCCGTACAGGAGATGGCTGATTTTGTCCCTGTTGCATATGACCTCGCTTTCAAATACAGAAATCCCGTTATGATTCTTTCCGATGGTGCCATTGGACAAATGATGGAAAAAGTTGAATTTTTTGATCCTATCCCCCGTCTCACCGATGAAGAAGTAAAAGCACGATATCTCTGGGCAACCAACGGCAAACCAAAAAATGGAGAGAGAAGAATCCTGACTTCGTTGGATTTGGATCCACAAAAGATGGAAGATCACAACCATCATCTTCAGAAAAAATATCGCCAAGTCGAAGAAAACGAAATCCGTTTTGAAGCTTTACAGTGTGATGATGCCGAGTATGTACTTGTGGCTTATGGCTCCAGCGCACGCGTTTCTCTAAAAGCAGTAAAACTGTTGCGTGAAAAGGGTGTCAAAGTCGGGCTTTTGCGTCCCATCACCCTGTGGCCATTTCCCACCAAAGAAATTCAGAAGCTTGCCGAACAGGGGGCAAAAGGGTTCCTGTCGGTAGAGATGAGCGCCGGACAAATGGTGGAAGATGTCCGTTTAGCCATAAATGGTAAAGTAAAAGTTGAACATTTTGGGCGTCTCGGTGGAATGATTCATTCTCCCGAAGAAGTTGTGGAAGCCCTGGAACAAAAAATTATAGGAGGATAAGCCATGTCAGATATAGCTATGAAAGATATTATCAAACCGGAAAACCTGGTCTATCAAAAGGCTAAATTGATGACAGACACGCCACTCAGTTACTGTCCTGGATGTGGCCACGGAACCACACATCGCCTAATCATGGAAGTGATTGAAGAGCTTGGCAAAGAACATGAAACCGTGGGCGTTGCCCCGGTAGGCTGTTCGGTACTGGCTTACGAATTTATGGATGTGGACATGCAGGAAGCTGCCCATGGCCGTGCTCCTGCTCTGGCCACCGCTATTAAAAGGTTGTGGCCCGACAACCTCGTTTTTACCTATCAGGGCGATGGTGACCTAGCGGCCATTGGGACGGCAGAAACCATTCATGCCTGTAACCGGGGCGAAAAGATTGTCATCATCTTTATCAATAACGGTATTTACGGAATGACCGGAGGCCAGATGGCCCCTACCACGTTGGAAGGAATGAAGACATCCACTTCCCCTTACGGAAGAGATACCGAGCTGATGGGACATCCGCTAAAAATTACCGAACTGGTGGCTCAGCTTCCGGGTACCTATTATGTAACCCGTCAGGCTGTTCACACTCCATCAGCTGTTCGTAAAGCCAAGCGAGCCATTAAAAAGGCTTTCCAGAATCAGTTGGACAACATCTCCGGATTGTCTTTTGTGGAGGTGGTTTCCAACTGTAACTCCGGTTGGAAAATGGCTCCTGTGGATTCCAACATTTGGATGGAGGAAAACATGTTTCCCTTTTATCCCCTTGGCGATATCAAAGTGGATGGTCAGTTAGTAAAATAGGTTTAATCTTTAAATGACGATAAAATGACTGAAGAAATAATCATAGCGGGCTTTGGAGGACAAGGTGTTCTTTCCATGGGAAAAATCCTGGCTTACTCAGGAATTATGCAAGATCAGGAAGTAAGCTGGATGCCATCCTATGGCCCCGAAATGCGTGGTGGTACAGCCAATGTAACAGTAATTGTCAGTGACGAACGTATCAGCTCGCCCATACTCCGGGCTTATGATACGGCCATTATCCTGAATCAGCAATCTATGGATAAATTTGAACCCGAAGTAAAACCCGGCGGAACGCTGCTATACGACCCCAACGGCATATCGCGCCACCCATCGCGTAAGGACATTAATATTTACAAGGTGGAAGGAGCCAAAAAAGCTGCTGAAATGGGTAACACCAAGATTTTCAACATGATTGTGCTTGGCGCATATTTGAAGATAAAACCCGTTGTAAAACTTGAAAATGTTGTGAAAGGATTGAAAAAATCCCTCCCCGAACGTCACCACAAACTTATTCCTTTAAACGAAGATGCCATTAATCTCGGAATGAAGAGCGTGGAAGTCGTTCAAAAAGTATAAACCTAATATTTCCAAAATTAACTTGTATATTAAGTTGAAGCCGGTTTCTGAGAAGCCGGCTTTTTTATTTATTCCATAGATTGTGGAAAAGGGCTTAACAACCTGTCCCGATTGAATAGGGAAAGAAATTGACATTTCCTGGCAAGCACTAATTATACAATTTCCAGCTGATACCAAGATAGAAACCGCCATCAGCTCCCGGATATCCGGGCGTATTGTAATAGTAATTGTTTCCCAAAAAGCCCAGCAGATTCTTTCCCTGCAAAAAGAAGCGGAAACTTTTTATTTTCATAGATGCGTACAAATCCAGGTAGAGATAGTCTCCTATCTTCCTGTCATACTGCGTATAAAATGCCCGTAACTCAGGCATATAGGCATCGGCATAATAGCTGGTGAAATAGGAAAGCTGAACACCGGTTTGCAAATGAGCTGCACCTTTAAAAATCCATTTTTTAAAAAAGAGATTCATCTTTCCTGTAAGCAAAGGTAAATGCAGAAAAGCAGCCATTGTTGTTGTCTGATAAACAGCGCGTAAGTTAATACCGAAGTGGTGTAATGGAATTGTGCCATCGATGTAAAGCTGCAACACACTTCCCGGGTTAGCAGCCTGTTGTGGGAAAACCGAATCATTGAAATAAGTATAATTCCCCAGCGATTGGAAAGTAGCCCCGGTACGAATAAATTTATACCGGTATTCGCCTGTAAAGCTAAAAACCCTCTCTTTTTGCAGGTTCAACTTCCAGTTGAAACGGTTTGAACTGTATTCTGAAAAATACCAGGCAGGCTTTCTGTTTGAGAACATCACGCTGAAGTAGAGTTGTCCTATATTTTTCTTCACTGATCCCAGATATTGCAGCAGGCTACCGTCAATTTTTAAATCGCCACTATTATAGCCGCCAAAAACCATTTCAGCAGAACCATGTAAAAAACTGCGTTGAAAAAGCCTCAGTGATATCCCTCCAAAGGGGACCAATTGGTTATTGATATATTTGGCCGAGTCATATGGATAATTCTGAAGAATATGATCATATTGTATACCAAAATAAGCCTTAAAAACCTGGCTGAGCTTATCATTGTTATAAGCCAAACTCGACCACATGAACCGGTTCCTGATAAGCTGCTGGTAGGTCGAATCGTGTGTGAGCGTATCATTAAAAAAGGCAGGAAACGTCAGGTAAAATGTAGTATCCGTTCTGGCATCATCGGTATAAACCATCTGATTACGCTGATACAAAAACGAATAGAGGATACTGCCACCGGCCAGTTTTCGTGGTGTGGAATCCTTTCGCATACCAGGTTTCTGTAAATTAATAGTTTGCCCCACATAAAAGCCCGAGGATTTTACCATATTCCGGCCCGTTGTTAGCCCCACGGGGATCGCTCTCCGGTCTTTCTCCAGATTCATTCTGAAAAGGCTGTCCGCTGTAATTCCGCCGTTTTCCCGAACAATAACCTTGTTGTGAAGATAATTGGCAATAATTGCATAGCGGTTGTTTTTGGTATGATAACGGCCTGTGAAATAGACATACTTATCATCAGACTTACTGTTGGTATATTGTCCCGGAGAATTCACCAGATACAAATCAACACCAAAAGTAAACAGTCTGGACATCTTACGAGAGAAAGTTACCCCAAAACTTTGTTCCTTTTTCGGCCCCATAACATACCGCAATTGCGTATAAGGTCTCATAAGTTTATAATACTCTACCTGGTCGTTGTAGTGCATGTAAGGAGCAAAAACACGAGATTTTGTCACGTAGCCAACAGAAACGGAAGGCGTAAAAACCCTGTTGTAGGAAGCAAGCCCGACATTACTCAAAGTATTGTACATACGGTTTCTTCTCTCAATAGGATCATACTGGTTGAAATAAGTAAGGGTAGTATCCACGTAAGTAAGGTTTCCCGATTTCAGGCTGTCAAGCGAACCGGTAAAATAGTAAACCGAAGTACTGTCTGGTTTCACCCGGGTAGAATCCCGGGAGATAATAGTCGAATCACTTTGCGCCACAGCAGGGGTAGCCCAAGTGAAAATCAACAGAAAAAGAAATAAAAAATAAATTTTCCTCTCAGAAACAGTCACAACCGGTTTTTTTTTGATTTCAATGGCCAAAATTAGAGAAAAAGGAATTAAAAATTGTGAAATATCGATTTAATGTCGGAGAGCTTATTTCGCAACAGATGATCGGCCAATACTAGTGCCGCCATAGCTTCCACTATAGGCACAGCACGGGGCACGACAGTTACATCATGGCGCCCCTTACCTTCGAGGATAATCTCGTTTCCTTCCGCGTCAACCGTAAGTTGGCTTTTCATAAGGGTGGCAATGGGTTTAAAGGCCACCTTAAAAAAGATGTCATTCCCATTGGAGATACCGCCCTGGACGCCTCCCGACCGGTTGGTCGCTGTGGTAAGCCGGTCATCTTGCTTAACAAACAAGTCGTTGTGTTCGGAACCTTTCATACGGGCGGCAGCAAATCCAGAGCCTATTTCAAAACCTTTCACCGCATTGATGCTCAACATGGCTTTACCAAGGTCGGCATGTAGTTTGTCGAAAACAGGCTCACCCAATCCCACAGGAACATTTTTGGCTATGCACGAAATGGCTCCTCCCAGCGTATCTCCCTCTTTGGCCGTCTCTTCCAGAAGGTGCAACATTTTGTCTGTTGTTTCTTTATCGGGACAACGCATGGGCGAATCTTCTGTTTTTGACAAGTCGAGCGTATCGTAATTTCCCGGAAGGGACACCTCCCCTATGCTATGTACAAAAGCCATAATTTCAATACCGGCTTCTTTCAGTAACATTTTTGCAAAAGCGCCAGCCACCACTCGGGCAACAGTCTCGCGCGCCGACGAACGCCCACCGCCGCGGTAGTCGCGCAAACCATATTTTTTCTCATAAGTGTAATCGGCATGTGAAGGGCGGTAAGCTTTTTTGAGATGCGAATAATCAGTCGAATGCTGATCTTTGTTCCACACCAGAAAGCCAATGGGTGTGCCGGTTGATTTTCCCTCAAAAATACCGGAAAGCACCTCCAACCTGTCTGGCTCCTGCCTGGCCGTAACCCATTTAGACTGCCCCGGGCGCCTTCTCTCCAGTTCCCCTTGCACAAAATCCAAGTCAATATTCACACCGGCCGGAAAGCCATCTATCACTCCGCCAATGGCTTTTCCATGTGACTCGCCAAAACTTGTCAGCTGTAAAATTTTTCCAAAACTATTCCCTGGCATATCAAACATTATGTATTAATTTTGTAAAAGTAAAATAAATAAATTAAAACGGTATCTTTAACCAAATCCAAAACAAAAAATAGATGAAGTATTCGATAAAATTATTACTAATTTTAGTTACAGGAATCTTCTTCTTGAGCTCCTGTAACATCAACAAAGACGCCAACCCTTATTATAAAATAAGTGACCAGTTCAAGCAATACTGCCAGTTTCAGCAGCAGAGCAAATGGACTTACCAAAATGACGCAGACAAAAGCCTGCACGATCTTTCTATTACTGATGTCAAGTCTTATATCGGGTTTCATAACGGCGACAACGTATCCGGCTCATATAATTTTGGTGTTGTAGATATGTTCTATGACACAACAAACAGCATGCACATTATCAAAGCTTCTATCAATGCCGGCAATCCCTCTACAGGCAGTGGTGAAATGAATGAACTATACTGGCTGTTTTTTAGTAATCAGAATTACCTACTTGCTTTTGCACCGGGGTTTCCCATGGGCGTAGAACAACGGCTTGGTACTAAACCAGGGCTTTATACCAATGTTAAAAAGCTGGCCAACTTTACGTTAAATGGTAAAGACTATACCAATGTATATCACACACAAGTACGCAAAACGGAAGGGACTCCTGACACCGTCACGTATGAGTTCTATTTTGCACCCCATTACGGGCTGATAAAATGGACAAGACAGATCAGTGGAAAAACTACAGGTTACAGCCTGAAGCAATCCAGTCTGATTCAGAAATAACCGCAGACAGGAATTCTGAAGTTTCGGAAAATTTTGTATGACAGGGATTATCTTACCTTTTTTCTCAGTCTGAACCAGTGTGCCACGCGCCAGATAAAACCAAACAGCAACAAAAAGAAAGCAAAAAAGATAAGCAGCCATTTCACGAAGGTCATCACACCGGCAATACTCACAATCTTTTCATTCATGTGAGGAAAAGACAGGATACTTACGCGTAACAAAATATTTTCAGTATAATCGAACAGTACTGCAACAAAAGGGATAAAAATCATGTTTTCGAGGCTTGTTCTTTTGAAAACCAGATACAACAAGCTGGCCAGCAAAGTAGAGTAAACAAGCGGATAAACCATATCGACCCACTGAAGCTGCAAATACATCTCGCGGCCCTGGGTACCGTAATGCTGAAACATATTATGCAGCTGTGTAAAAGTGTAAAACATTTGTACATCCGGAATATTCATCCCACCCGAAACGGCTCCGATCTTATCCACACTAAACGGGAAAAGTCCGTGAAAAGCATACATGAACAAAACTTGCAGCGCAACAACCAGCAGTAGCCATCCGGTACGTGAGGTACGGGACAAATACAAAATCATTCGTTTTTTCATGGAAGTCTGTTTTGGTTTTGCAGATGCTGGGGCTAAGATAAAGAAATATTTCCGAATGGAAACCATGATAGCAGTAATACAATAGTTATCATTATGTTATATCCAAAAACAGATAATCGTAAAAATCCCTAATTTCGCCAAACGATGCAAAAGATTGAAAAGAACGGTCAATATTACAAGTTTGCCGCTTATGGTTTTCTGAAGAATCTACGGTTCTACGAAGCGTTTCTCATCCTCTTTTTTCTTGAAAAAGGCATCGACTATATAAAAATCGGGTTGTTATATTCCGTTCGCGAGATAACCATCATGCTGTTTGAAATCCCCAGTGGACTTGTTGCCGATGTCCTCGGACGAAAAAAAACACTTATGGCCTCTTTTTTTGTTTATATCCTCTCCTTTACAACATTCTATTTCTCAAATCATTTCGGCCTCATGCTCCTTGCCATGGTGCTGTTTGCCCTCGCCGATGCCTTCCGCTCAGGCGTTCACAAAGCCATGATTTTCCAGTATCTGACACGCCAGGGAAAAGCCGGGCAAAAAACTGATTATTACGGACATACGCGTTCCTGGTCACAAACAGGTTCGTCCATAGCCTCACTCGTCGCGGGAACCATGGTATTTTATTACGGTAGCTACCGGATAATCTTTGCCATTTCGGCGATTCCCTATTTTCTTGATATGTTACTTATCTGGAGCTATCCAGGCTATCTCGATGGTGAATTTAGCACAAAAAACAAGAAAAGCATCCGGAAAAAGCTCACCGAAGTATGGAAAACTATCGTAATAAGTCTCAAAGAATTCAGCCTGCTACACATTCTCACCAGCCTTTCGCTTCACACCGGCTACTACAAAGCCGTTAAAGATTACATACAGCCCGTCATGGTAAGCCTTGCTATCACCCTGCCCTGGTTACCACTCCTGCGCGAAAAGCAAAAAAGCGCACTCGTGGTTGGCCTCATCTACTTTTTTCTATACCTGCTCACAGCGCAGACTTCCCGCTCCTCCGGCAGGTTTTTGAAAAAGTTTGCCCATTTCAGCCGCCCCATGAACCTGACTATGGTCGCCGGCATAATGCTGGGACTTGCCGCTGGTATTTTCTACCTACTACATTGGTACGCACTGTCCATTCTCGGTTTCGTACTAATAATGCTCATCGAGAATCTCCGGAAACCCATTGGCATTGCCTTTGTTACCGACAAGTCCAACGACAAAGCCGCCGCATCGGTACTCTCCATCCAGTCGCAGGCACAGGCATTTTTTGCCGCCATCCTGGCCTTTGTCATCGGCTGGGGAGCACAACTCGGCGGTCCGGGTACGGGTATTATCTTTGGCAGCAGCCTCCTTGTTTTGCTTCTTCCGTTTTCTCTCCTAAAAAAGGGATAATCTTTCCACTCCGCTTTAAACATCTATGCATAAAGCTCTGAATCCAAATGTCACATATCATTTGTCTGCCCAAAAGCCAGGTTTTTTCCATTGTGGATATCTATCCGGGGAAAGCGAGAGAAAAAAGGCCCGTAACACATTAGTGTACGGGCCATTATCTTTTATTTCATTTTTTACAAATGAATCACTTCACCATAAGCAGCAGCCACGGCTTCCATAATAGCTTCCGACATAGTAGGATGCGGGTGGATAGCATGGATGATTTCATGGCCTGTAGTCTCCAGCTTGCGGGCAACAACCACTTCGGCAATCATTTCTGTAACATTCTCGCCGATCATGTGACAGCCAAGCCATTCACCGTATTTGGCATCGAAAATAACTTTTACAAAGCCCTCTTTTTTACCGGCGGCACTAGCTTTTCCGGAAGCTGAAAACGGGAATTTTCCAACTTTAATTTCATAACCGGCTTCTTTGGCAGCTTTTTCTGTCAGCCCTACGCTGGCCACTTCGGGGTTGGTGTAAGTACAGCCGGGGATATTACCATAATCTACAGGTTCGGCATCCAGCCCGGCAATTTTTTCCACACAGGTAATACCCTCATGTGAAGCGGTATGCGCCAACGCAGGCCCGTGAACAATGTCGCCAATAGCATAATATCCGGGAACATTTGTCTGGTAAAAATCATCCACAACCACTTTCCCTTTTTCTGTTTTTATACCGGTATCTTCCAAGCCGATTCCTTCCAGATTAGTAGAAATGCCAACAGCTGAGAGCACCACATCGGCCTCCATTTCCACCATGCCTTTTTTAGTTTTAATGCTGACTTTACAGATTTTTCCTGAAGTATCCACTTTCTCAACAGAGGAGTCCAGCATAATCTTCATTTTTGCTTTTTTGAAAGAACGTGCCAATTGCTTGCTCACCTCTTCATCTTCAAGCGGCACCACGTTGGGTAGAAACTCCACCAACGTAACCTGCACACCGAGGCTGTTGAAAAAATAGGCAAACTCCGAGCCAATGGCCCCAGAACCTACTACCAACATACTTTTGGGCAACTTTTCCAGTGTTAGCGCTTGGCGATAACCGATAATCTTTTTACCATCCTGAGGCAGGTTTGGCAGCTCTTTGGAATGTGCTCCGGTAGCAATAATAATATGGTCAGCTGTATAATTCTGTACTTTGCCTTCAGCATCCGTAACTTCAATGGCTTTGCCGGGTTTTATCTTACCGAAACCGGAAATTAGGTCGATTTTATTTTTTTTGAACAGATATTGCACCCCTTTGCTCATACCATCAGCCACGCCACGGCTGCGAGCCACCATCGCAGAGAGGTCGGGAGTGATTTCGCCGGCAATATTAACACCATAATCAGCAGCATGGCTGGCATAGTTGAAAACCTGAGCACTTTTGAGCAGGGCTTTGGTAGGGATACATCCCCAGTTCAGACAAATACCGCCAATTTCGGCTCTCTCAACAACAGCCACTTTTTTACCGAGCTGTGCAGCACGAATAGCAGCAACATAACCGCCCGGGCCACTTCCCAAAACTAAAATATCGTATTTCATTTTTTGTACTGTTTATATTTTGTGTTGCAAAAATACGATTTCAACCGCTTCAAAACCCGAAAGCCAAAGATTATTTTGTTTGATTCTAAATAGTGCTTCGTCAAAAGCAGGAAGTTTTCTTGCTGAAGCCAACTAAAACGGATGTGATAATTTGAAACAGATAGGTTATTTGGTTACAATTCCTTAGTGAACCTGTACGCTTTTCTGCACTAAAAATATCAGAGTAAGAGTAAATATACACACGTTGCAAGTATAAGATATGTGAAGGGAATAATTCATAAAGGAATATAAGCAATAGCAAAACATGAACACAATTTCATAGATTTGTAAAAAATTTAAACATGAAAAAACCAATACTCTTTTTATTGTCTGTTATTTTGATTTTTGCAACCTTAGATTCCTGTAAAAATATGACACACCGGACTAAAATCCGTTCGCACCTTGTGGATACAGTCGGCTTTGCGCAGTATGACTGGCAACTGGACAGTATCATGAGCCGGATAAAAAAATACCAGGGCGACCAACTGAAGAGCAGTACTCAATATTTAGTCAACAAAACCACTAAGGCAGTGCTTTGTCCCCATGATGATTACTCCTATGTGGGTTACCTCTACCCGGCTACACTGGAGCAGGTTAAAGCCAAAACTGTTATCATTTTCGGTGTGGCACACAAAGCCAAAAAGTTACATTTGGAAAATCAGATTATCTTCGACTCTTATGATTATTGGAAAGGGCCTTTCGGCAACGTGAAAGTTTCCAACCTGCGGGAAAAGATTATGGAAAACCTGCCCAAAGGTCTTTACCAGGTGAACGATTCGATGCAAGCCATGGAACATTCGGTGGAGGCTATGATTCCATGGTTGCAATATTTCAACCCCAAGGTGCAGATCATCTCTATTCTGGTGCCCTACATGTCGTTCGACCGCATGAAAACCATAGCCAAACCGCTTGCTGAAGCCATTAAAAAAGCCACTGCCTCGGAGAACATGAATTGGGGTAAAGATTATGCCTTTATCCTTTCCAGCGATGCAGTACACTATGGCGACGTAGGCTGGGGTGGAAAAAACTATGCCTTTTTTGGAACAGTATGCACCAGTTACGCACATACCAAAGGCCAGGAGCTGGAAGTTATGCACACCATCAGTGGTTACATTACCGAAGGCAAGACTCATAAATTTTGCGACCTAACCGTAGAGAAAAACGACTATCATAAATACAAATGGACCTGGTGCGGGCGCTATTCTGTTCCATTGGGATTACTCACCATCAATAAGTTAAGCGAGATGCTCTACAACGAGCCATTGCACGGGCAAGTTATCGGCTATTCCACCAGCATTGAACGGGCACCTATTCCAGTGAGCGATTTACACATGGGCGTCACCGCACCGGCAGATGACCATCACTGGGTTGGTTATGCTGCCATCAAATATTATTAACCGGCTTGTGAACCCTCGAGAAGAAAAAATAATTGCACAAACGGTGGCTTTTGTAAAAAAGGAGCTCTCGGATGCAGAAAGTGGTCACGACTGGTGGCATATTTTCCGTGTTTGGAAATTGGCTGTGCATATAGCTGAAAAGGAAAAAGCCGATCTTTTTGTAATCAACCTTGGGGCATTACTGCACGACATTGCCGATGCCAAATTCCATAATGGCGATGAGACCGTTGGCCCCCAAAAAGCGGAAAATTTTCTACAATCGTTAAGTCTGCCGGAAGAGATCATCAGCAAAATATTGAATATTATCCGTTTTGTCTCTTTTAAAAACCACGATGAAAAGCCGACTGACAATTCTCTGGCACTGCAGATTGTGCAGGATGCCGACCGGCTGGATGCCATTGGTGCTATAGGTATTGCCCGTGCTTTCAGCTACGGCGGATTTAAAAACCGGGAAATGTACAACCCCGATATCCCATACAAACAAGGAATGAGCAGCGCCGAGTACAAAAAGTCAAAGTCCACTACCATAAACCATTTCTACGAAAAATTACTACTGCTAAAAGAGATGATGCACACCAAAACCGGAAAACATCTGGCGGCAGAACGACACCGGTTTATGGAACAATTTCTTAAAGAGTTTTACGCGGAATGGGGTTGATGTTGCCTCGGAACCTGATTTTGATCAGGCAATGTCAGACAAAAGTTAATTCACTCCCTTAATTGTAAAGTATCTTCCGGACATTGCGTTACACAAGCATTGCAGGCAAAACATTCCGACTGATGCTTTATTCTTATATTTTTGTTTTCAACAATATCGAATACCCCTTTGGGGCAGACCATTAAACAAATCCGGCAATTAGTACATCTGTTGATGTCTTGCTGAATAATTCCTTCATTTTGTTTCTCTGCTGAAAAAATATGCCCGAAAGATCTCATCCCAAGTCTTCTCATTAACCATTCCGCCTCTGACGGATAACCGGCAACAATTCCTTTTAAATCGAAACCAAGCCACAGGTTAATTACTGTTGTACCAACCATGATTTTCCAATAGGAGAACAGAGGCATTTTTAAAATAAAAAATGAATATAATGCCATGAAAAGAACTTCTATTATTGAAAGTACGCCTGCTTTAAGCCAGCCGCTTTTCCCTGGAATAGCCGGGTAGCCAGCATAAAGGGCTAAGCCAGTAAGCCAGAAATAAATACTAACTGGCAAAACTAATTTGGGAGCTGCAAGCAGGAAAACAACAGCCACGACAAACCAAATGATGAAATTCATTGAAAGTAACATTTCCAACCGGAAAGGAAGTGAGAAATCAGCTTTATTGTTCTCAAAAACGGAGTTATGGTCTTTGAGATACCCTGGAATATACCTGGAATAAGCAGGTCCGAAAAATCCTTTTAGGCCTGTTTCTTTTTGCAAAAGCACAAGGTCAACTCCGGGAGCAGAAAATTGTGGGAGAATTATTTTGTTATGGTCAACTCTTTCATTTAACCGGCTTGTTTTAATGGCTGTGATGACAGAATGTGTATTCAGATCGCCACCTTCCGTAGCACACCATACATTGATACCATTTGTCGGGGCAACTAACAAAAACAGGTTTTCCTTTTCTAAGGATTTCTCCACGCGCCTGACCGTGAGATGAAAATTTGAAGTAAGTACTACCGGTGAGCTCCTGTCCGGATTTCCGATAATACGGAGGCCGGGTTCAACAGGGTTTGGGAACCATCGGCCGATATAATCCCAAACAGACTTAATCATTGAAAAATCTTCATCAGGCTGTTTTACAACAGGCAGATCAATCTTATCAAAACATGCATCTTTAGAGCTATTTGCAGATAACAGAACGAAGCTATCGAGAAATGAACGCTCTTCTTTAATAAGGAGAAAGCCTGATCGGGTAACTTCTTCCGACAGGCGAGTAAGAGGCTTTGTCCCGGTTTGGGCTATGATATAGGTTAAAATGGCCAAAGGCAGCCTAACAAAAAAGTGAGCCAGCCTCTTAAAGAGATTCTTCGGTTGAACTTCACCAGATATCACTAATTTCCCGTCTGGTTTTAACAACTTTTTTATTTGAAACAAAGCCAATGCTCTTTCTTCAGAATAAAGCTCGCTGAAGACTAAAGTCGAAACAATTAAATCGAAACTGTTTTCAGGAAAAAGAGCATCTATTTCTACAACACCAGCATTATAAATTGAAATTTTATCTTTAAACCCGCCTTTTTCAAATCGTTTTTGTGCCACTTCCAACATCCCTTCTGAAATATCAACCCCTTTTACCTCGGCGCCTGCTTTTGCAACCTCTTCCATCAATAAGCCTGTTCCACACCCAATGTCCAGAACATTCATTCCGGGCTCTACGAATTCCCTCACTATCTGTTTCCTGATTTTTGCAGCGTGGCCGCCAGACAAGAAATTAATGCCCGTGTCATACCTTTCGGGACGACTTTCCAGTATTTTCATAAAAATATAAGAAAACATATTTTCCGTCTTTTATCCCTATCTGAATTTATGCTCAATGGTTTAATCCTGAGATGTATAATGTTCTTGTCTGCCGGAGTTTCAATATTAGGTATATTAGAATTTATCACTTTCAGGAAGCAACACATTTCATTTTGATACTCGTCTTCAAATTTAATACTTTCTGCCAAAGAGCTCCTGTTTTTCTTGTCTTTTCCTTAAATTTTTCGTACTATTGCCTGACTAACAAGTAAACCCATGTTCTGGCGTGGCCGCCCTTTTCTACGTATTCTTTTGTTTTTTGCTTCCGGCATCCTGGTTGCCCGATATTGGTTTGCAGACGAACAACTTCCGGTAAAAGAGCTTATACTCCTTTTGACCTTTCTGACATTGGCATCAGCCGTCATAGCAAAGCGTATCAAATCATTCAGATATAGCTGGATAGCCGGATTACTCCTTGATATTGCTCTGTTTATCGCTGGTTTGACACTCACTGTTCAGCAAATCAGGCAGAGCCAGGTAGAACTGGCAGAAAACCCACAAACTGTTTGGGAAGGGAGGCTTATCACCGAGCCGATGCAACGAGCCAAAACAGTGAAGTTCATCATAAAAATCACCAAACGTGTAAGCCATGACAGCGTTTTGCCACAAAATGTAAAAGTATTGGCCTACCTGAAAACAAACACGTTGCCTGTGGGGCTTCATCTGGGGAATTCACTAGTATTCCGCGGGAAAATGAGACCCGTGGAAGCACCTAAAAATCCGGGGGAATTTGATTACCATCGCTTTTTGCAAGACAGAGGCATCAGATACATGGTCTATATTGATAAAAAGAGCTGGCTGCAAATGCCAGCGCAGGCCGGGTTCTTACTTCCCGTTGTCTTCTCCCGTTGGCGCAACAAGCTCTTACAGAGTCTCCGGTCACAAGGTCTTAGTCAGGATGAGTATGCTGTTGCCGCGGCTATTTTGCTGGGCTACGATCAGCTTATCGCACCGGATTTACATCAGGATTTCACCGCTGCGGGGGCAGTTCATATTTTGGTTGTCTCCGGAATGCATGTGGGTATTATTTTCCTGATATTCAGTTTTCTGTTTAGCTTCCTGCTACGTTTCAAAAACGGAGATTACCTACGTAATGTGCTGCTAATACTTGTGATATGGTCGTATGCCCTGCTTACCGGCCTTTCTCCTTCCGTGTCTCGCGCTGCCACCATGATTTCACTCTTCATCCTTGCCGATATTTTCCGGCGGGATTATGATAACTTCAACATCCTTGCGGCTTCGGCTTTCCTTTTGTTACTACTGAACCCTTTGCTGATTTTTGATGTGGGATTTCAGCTAAGCTATGCTGCTGTCGCAGGAATCCTGATGTTTTATTTCCCCATTTACCGGTCGGTATATTTCGGCAACAAAATATTACAGACATTATGGGCTGCATTGGCAGTTTCTTTTTCAGCACAGATAGGGATTTTTGCCATTGCCGCGCACTATTTTCATCAGTTTCCGCTCTATTTTCTACTAACCAATCTTGCAGTATTTGCCCTCTCCTATCTTATTATTTTCTCCGGACTGGCATTTTTAAGTTTTTCATGGATACCTTTTGTCAGCCATCTGCTGGCCGTTGTGCTGGCAAAAATGGTGAGCGCACTCATAGTCATTGTCAGGTTTGTAGCTTCCATGCCTTTTTCAGCTGTTTACGATCTTTACTTCCCGTGGTTCAAAGTCGTGCTTATTTTTACTCTGCTTATTTGGGTTTACTATCTTGTTATTCATAAAAATCTACACATGCTCACACCGGCACTTGCCACGCTGGCCCTTTTGGTTGGGACACAAACTATCCGGCAGATTCAACTACAGCAGCAAGAGAAGTTCATCGTTTATTCCCTGCGTCATCATACCGCCATAGACCTCATCTCAGGAAAAGAGCACGTCCTTTTGGTAGATTCACTGGCGTTGGCCAGGCCATCAGAACTTGACTATTCATTAAAAAATAGCCGTATAGCGATGGGACTGCCGGAAAACAGCCACGCACTTTCACAGACTTTTCACACTGATTTTGTTTATTACAGAATGGGCTTCGGCCAATTAGGTTCACTGAGGTTCTACGTTCTGCCTCCGAAACAGAAATACTACCCAAAACTACTAAAAAAAATCCGGGTAGATTACCTCATCTGTCGCTCTCCGGGAAAAACAAAACTGGCGGAGATAGCAAAAGCAATCAAATTCAGACAAATCATTCTGGATGCTTCACTCCCATATTGGGTAGTCAGAAGCCTTGAAAAGCAGGCTAAGGCATTAAATATAGGCTATTTAGACTTAAGAAATACAGGTGCTTTTACCTTTGGTCTCAGAAAAAAATAAATATTTCAAAATTGCTTGCAGTTTAAAAAAAAGCCTTTATTTTTGCAGTCCCAATTTAAAGGGAAGTTCATATAAAGAATTGGTCTGGTAGTTCAGCTTGGTTAGAATACCTGCCTGTCACGCAGGGGGTCGCGGGTTCGA
>CAYYOW010000010.1:0-40860 GCA_964473395.1 uncultured Lentimicrobiaceae bacterium
TGTTTTAAAAAATTGATGAGTAAAGATTTACCCCAACTTCGGACCTCCCAAAACAAGGCTGCAAAAATAGGTATTTTTCTTTTATTCAGTCCACCCGTAACCACTTTTTCTTTTTGCTGTTGAAAACAATCCCGGTTCCACTGCTTAAAGCATCCACCTTTAAGTTACTCAAGCAAATAATAACAAAATAAAATCTTTATCTTTGTAGAATAAAGAATAAACCCAATGGACACAAAAGATACAGCACTGGACATCCTGAAAACAGCTATCCTGCTGGAACGGCAGGGTAAAGCTTTCTACACGCAGGCCGCCCGGAACAGTGAGAGCAAGTCGGCAACAATAATCTTTGAGAGGATGGCCGAAGAGGAAGACGAACACATCACATTCCTCACCAAACAAGCTCAAAATTATGTAAAAGACCATGCTTTTCTACATCCCGAAGTACATGTTGAAGACGACGATAGCAATGTGGAAATTTTAACCGGCAAGGTTAAAGAGGAAATCAATGCCGCCGGTTTTGAAGCCGCCGCCATCTCCGCAGCTATTGACTTTGAAAACCGTGCCATCAAGGTCTATTCCGACCGGGCAGCACAAGCCACCGACCCGGCGGAAAAAAAGATGTACCAAATGCTGGCCGACTGGGAAAAAGGGCATCATCATCTATTGTTTCGACTCAATGAAGAGCTGAAAGAAGAAATCTGGAACGATAACAACTTCTGGCCTTTCTAGCCACGGCGAATCCATAAAAAAAACGCAGAACAAAAGTCCTGCGTTTTTTTATGGCTAATTTTAAATATCAAATCCCGTCTATCACGGTTATCCACCCGTGTGCATCTTCGATGGTTCCTTCCTGGATGCCACGCAGGTGATGGTACAGTTTCGTGGAAACAGGCCCGGGCTCATCGCCATACTCCACCGTTTTTCCTGTGGAATGGTCTTTTATCTTTTTGATGGGGGAGATAATAGCAGCTGTCCCGCAGGCGCCGGCTTCTTCAAACGAATCAAGTTCATCAAAAGGTACCTTACGCCGTTCCACTTTTAGACCAATATCTTCGGCAATCTGTAGTAAACTCTTGTTGGTAATTGATGGTAGGATACTGTCTGATTTTGGTGTAATATAAGTGTTATCCTTAATGGCGAAAAAGTTGGCAGGACCGGCTTCATCGATATATTTTTTCTCCAATGCATCAAGAAAAAGTACGGAAGCAAAACCTCCCTGATGCGCTCTCTCGCTGGAAAGCATACCGGCAGCATAGTTTCCGCCCACTTTGTATTTTCCGGTTCCCAGAGGTGCGGCACGGTCCATATCCCGAACCACTTCGATAGCTACCGGTTTAAATCCTTCCTTAAAATAAGGACCTACAGGCGTGACAAACACCATAAACATGTATTCCGCAGCTGGTTTTACACCTATCTGCGGCCCACTGCCTATAAGCAACGGTCTGACGTAGAGCGTTGCACCCGTGCCATAAGGTGGAATAAACCGTGCATTCATTTTCACAGCCGTCTCTATAGCCTTGTAAAACAACTCATCCGGAACCTTGGCCATCATAACACCATGTGCCGAACCTCGCATCCTTTTAGCGTTTTCTTCCCAGCGAAACAGGCGAACTTTACCGTCTTTGCCACGGTAAGCTTTCAGCCCTTCAAAAGCCTCCTGACCGTAGTGCAGAGCCGTAGCCGCTATATGAATGGGTACATATTCGGAAGAACTTATCTCAAGCTCTCCCCACTTCCCATCACGAAAATAACAGCGTACGTTGTAATCAGTTTTTAAATAACCGAAAGGCAGATTGCCCCAGTCCATGTTCTTTAAATCTTCCATTATTTCTAATTTTTTTGCTGGTGCGAATTTAAGCATTTTTCATCCAATTCTATCCATCTCCACCGAATAAATTAATGAAATTTACGGGTTTCCCTTAGACATTTTCCAATAAATAAAATAAAAACAGAGAAATTCTTGACATCGCATTAATTTTGAAATATATTTGCAAAATGAACATAAGTTCATAATGGAAAATAAAAAAAATTAATTAATTTAAAAAAAGGAGGTTGAAATGCCCAGAAGAAATGGAACAGGACCTGCCGGGCAAGGCCCGATGACAGGCAGAGGAACAGGACGTTGTGCCGGAAACGACGTATCCCATTATGGTAACGGATTCTCAGGCAGAGGCCAACGGTCTGCAAGAGGCTTAGGCTTAGGCAGGAGTTTTGGTTTTAGAAATGATAACCAGATGCCTTACACCGAAACTTCGGAGAAGAGCCGGGTTGAAACAGCCATCAATGCCTTGAAAAATCAGTTGCAATATCTGGAAAAAAGGCGTGATGATATGGATAGATAATCCGGTTACGACCTGGTAAGATGAGCAAAGGTGTAATTTCAGATAAAGATTTTGCACCTTTGCTTTTCAATAAACAAGCTACTGAAACACTAAAAAGCCACCAAACCTGATAATTATATAATGGGATAGAGATATAATTCCGGCAATAAAAAGATTGCTTTATACTGGTTTTTTATCTATATTTGGGTCATTAAAAACTAATAATATCAGACTTATGTTTCAGCTAAGAAAATATCATGGCGAACGTGTCCAGTCACTGACCTATGATGACGGAAAGAAAGCATTTTCCGTAGGAATTATTTCTCCGGGAGAATATGAATTCGGGGCTATTAAAAAAGAAATTACGACCGTAACCTCCGGAAAAATAAGTGCCTGGGTTGAAGGAGACGACCAATGGAAGGATTATTCAGCCTTTCAGGAATTTATCATTCCTGAACATAAAAATTTCAGGTATAAAGTAAATGAAACCAGTTCTTACATCTGTTTTTACGAATAAAATCCATTATAAAATTGGAAAAAGAAAAATTGTTAAAACAGCTTCAGGGCGTGGAAGGCGAAGAAAACATTCTTAAAGCTGTGAAAATGCTGGGTGAAGCCATTAAAGCTCAGCCGGGAGATGAAGCGCTATACTTTATGCGGGCAGAGTTTTTCTATAAACTAAACCGTTACGGGGCTGCTATCAACGACTATAATAAGGTGGTGGAGCTGAATCCCGAAAACAAAGAGGCTGTCGGAAAAATTGATTTAATTCATACCATTTTACGTTATAATAATACGGATATCTATGCCAGCCCCAACACCAACATGGACCCCTGGCTGGAATAATAATGAAAAGAAATATGGAAAAACTGTATCCCGAATCCGGCGTGGAACTCAACCCGTTTGTTTCGAAACATTACGACAAATTGATGAACATTCTGTCGTTTGGTAAATACAAAGGCTTTATTCATCACGCTGTCCGCGATATGAATATTCAAAAAGAGGATGCCATTCTGGATTTGGGCTGTGGTACGGGACGAAACGCCTGCCTTATGGCGCAATATCTTGGCGACAAGGGTTTTATTACAGGACTTGATATTTCCGAAGCTATGGAAAAACAGTTCAGCAAAAACTGCCAGAAATATCCCAATATCGAATTCATCAACCGGCGTATCGACCAGCCGTTCCAGCTGGACAGAACTTACGACAAAGTTTTTATCAGCTTTGTACTGCATGGCTTTCCTCAAAATATTCGCGAAAACATTATCAAAAATGCGTTCAAACATCTGAGGCCGGGAGGTACTTTTAATATTCTTGATTTTGGGGAATTCGACATGGATGCTATGCCATTTTATTACCGCATTCCTTTCCAAAAAGGAGAATGCCCGTATGCCTTTGATTTTATTAAACGCGACCTGAAAAGAATGCTTTCCGACTTTGGCTTCGGCGACTTTGAAGAGCACCTCTACTTTCACAACTATGGCCGCTTAATGGTGGCACATAAGATTTCGTAATCCATCATATCGAAATCTTTCCAAATTAATACTCAAACGATTGAAATCAGGCAAAAAATATATCTTTGCCTTTTAAAAAAAAAGTAAATGAACCATTGTTGTAGTAACGGCGCTTGTTGTTGTCAAATGTTTTTTTTGACACCTGATATATAATTCAAAACAGCCCTTTTCACCGAAAGAGGCTGTTTTTTTGTTTGTCGCTGTTACCTGAACATAAAATAAATTACGGGCATGCAGAATCTGGAAAAACATTTTGAAAAGTTTAGAAAGAATACCATCGGCAACGAACAATATTTTGAAACGCCTTATGGCCGAAAAAAAATGATTTATGCCGACTGGATAGCCAGCGGAAGACTTTATGCCCCCATCGAAGAGCGGATTACAAAAGTCATCGGCCCCTATGTTGGAAATACTCACACCGAGACATCGGAAACGGGTACGCTGATGACCAAAGCCTATCATTATGCGCACAAAAAAATCAAAGCCCATGTGCACGCCGGTCCCGATGACGTTATTATCACTGCCGGTTTTGGTATGACCGAGGTAGTCAACAAGCTGCAACGTATTCTTGGTTTTAAAAACTGTGCTACCTACGATGATGAGAAATGCATACCCAAAGAGGAAAAGCCGGTGGTTTTTATCACACACATGGAGCATCACTCTAACCAGACTTCATGGTTAGAAACAATTGCCGACATGGTACTGCTACAGCAGGATGAGAACAACCGGGTTGATCCGGATGAACTGCGTAAACAATTATTAAAATATGCCGACCGGAAAGTAAAAATCGGTTCCTTCTCAGCCTGCTCCAATGTTACTGGCGTAGAACCTCCTTACCACAAACTGGCAGGAATAATGCACGAATACGGCGGTCTCGCTTTTATAGATTTTGCCGGTTCGGGCCCTTATGTGGACATCGATATGCATCCCGAGAACAAGCTGGAATATCTGGATGCCATCTTCTTCTCACCACATAAATTTTTGGGTGGTCCCGGTAGCCCCGGCGTATTGATTTTCAATAAAAAAATGTACAACCGAAAGGCTCCTGACCAGCCGGGCGGCGGAACCGTGGAATGGACCAACCCCTGGGGAGAGCATATGTATTATGACGATATTGAGTTACGCGAAGATGGTGGTACACCCGGGTTTCTGCAAACTATGCGTGCTGCCATGGCCATAGAGGTTAAAGAACAAATGAATCCTAAACTTATCCGCAAGCGGGAGCAGCAGTTGGTAAAAAGAGCCTTCGACGGGTTCGCAGATATTCCGGACGTACATATCCTGGCGGAAAATGTCAAAGAACGGCTGGGGATATTTTCGTTTTATATGGATAATGTACATTACAACCTTGTGGCAAAGCTGCTGAACGACCGCTTTGGCGTGCAGGTACGTGGTGGCTGTGCCTGTGCCGGAACTTACGGGCATATTTTGCTCGGCATCGGACGGGAAGAATCACACCGTATTACCGATATGATTAAGGCCGGAGACCACTCTAAGAAACCAGGGTTTATCCGCGTTTCACTACACCCGACCATGACGGACGAAGAGCTGGAAGTGATTATCGATGCCATAAAGCAAATTGCCAAAAACCACGAAGAATGGGCGAAAGATTATCACTACAACACAATCAGCAACGAATTTTATCATCGCAAGGAAAAAAACCGCGATGGGCAGGTTAAGGAGTGGTTTAGCTTTGAATAAATTCACCTCACTTCAGGTACAAGGCCACCTGGAAAGTTAACGTCCGAAGAGAAAATCCACGCGGCATGGGCCTTCCTCGGAATGCATACAGGCACCAAGAGCATTGATAGGATTACATGCGTTTGCAAAATGCGGACACTCCTGCGGTATTTTTGTACCCCACATAATTTCACCGCAAAGGCAGCATTCCGGCAAGACCGGCTCAAGCGTTTTTACATCAAAGAAGATTTCTTCCGCATCGTGTATACGGTAGGCTCTTTTGATTTTAAACCCACTGTCTTTTATTTTTCCAAAACCCATCCATTCCGCATCATCCGTTTCAAAAACCTCTTCGAGCAGCTGATGCGACTGGAGATTGCCTTCTGCGGTAACAGCAGAAGGAAACAAGTTTTCCGGTATGGCTGTTTTGGCGTTGGTTTGTTTTACAAGATGAAGAACAGCATCCAGAATATCTTCCGGCTCATAACCACTGATGGCCTGCTGTTTATGATGCTTCTCGGAAATTACCTCGAAATAATCCGTACCCATACTGGCCGCCACTCTTCCCGAGCTGATAAATCCGTCAACAGGTATTTCGTTCCGCTGCAAAACCGCTTCCATGCCCGGTAGCATACATTTATGGTCACACAAAACATGAAAATTAAAAATTCCTGCCACTTTGGCTTGCAAAATAGCTGCTGCCGTTGATGACGCTGCCGACTCAAAGCCCAAAGCAGGAAATATTACCCTTTTCCTGCGATTCTTTTTGGCCAGCATCAGCGCATCCATAATGCTGTGTATCACACGAATATCCGCGCCGGTAGTACGGGCTTTTTCCAGCGTAGAGCTACTCCCGGGAATACCCAGCAAATCGCCGTAAGTGGCAATGATTACATTACTGCGGTTACTGTATTCCAGCAACTTATCAATAAATACAGGAGAGGAGAGGCAGGCCGGACAACCCGGACCATAATGGATATGGATTTGCTTTGGCAACAGCCGGTCAAGGTGATATTTCTTAATGGTTACCCTGTAGCCGCTGCAAAAAGCCATAATATGCACGGGCGTGGTCACTACTTTCTCTATTTCGGCAAGTAGTTGCTGCCGCTTTTCGTCCGGATCAAAATTTATATCTCCGCTCATAACGTACTCTTCATCTTTTCCGTTTCCACAAGGGCATCATACAGTATCTCAACCGGATGCAGTGCCGCCCGGTCGGTACCATCTTTAATTTGATGGCGGCAGGAGGTACCAGGCGCCGCTATAAGAGTCTCTTTGTTGCTGTTTCGTACGGCCGGAAAAAGTACCAGCTCGCCCACTTTCATGGAAAGGTCATAATGCTCTTTTTCATAGCCAAAAGCTCCTGCCATGCCGCAGCATCCGGAAGGAATTTCTTCCACTGTGTAATTCTCCGGAAAGCCCAGCACAAAAAGTGTGGGCTTGGTGGAAGCCAACGATTTCTGGTGACAATGTCCATGTAGTTTGATGTGCTTTTTTGCCGTGGTGAATTGCTCTATCTGGATTTTTCCGGCATTTATTTCCCGTTCAAGAAACTCATCTATCATCAGTGAATTTTCTGCCAGCCGGCGAGCCGCTTTCCGCAGACTTTCATCAGCCAATTCCAGATATTCATCACGAAAAGTAAGGATAGCCGAAGGTTCGATACCCACCAACGGTATTTCCGTTGAAATTTTATCTTTCAACAATCGGATGTTGGTGTTGGCAATGGCTTTGGCCTTTTTTACCAGCCCTTTGGAAAGATATGTCCGGGCACTTTCCAGATGTTTCGGAAGCACTACCTCGTAACCCAGCTTCGTGAGTAGCATGATGGTTTTGATGCCCACATCCGTATCGTTGAACCGTGTAAATTCATCATTAAAAAGATAAATTTTACCGTTAGAACGAGTCCGGTTACCAAGGCGTTTGCTGTTTTTAACAAACCATTTGTCTAACGGCATCTTTGAAAGTAACGGGAATTTCCGCTGTGGCGCGAATCCAAAAATTTTAGCGTTAAGCCCAGAAAGAAATTTATTCCTCTGAACAAAATTATAAACCGATGGCATCAGGCTGCCAAGGCGGTTCACCCTGGAAATATTGGCGATAAGCCACGAACGCAGGGGGACGCCGTGAGCCTCGTAGTAATGCTGCAGGAATTCGGCTTTCAGTTTGGTCATATCCACACTGGAAGGGCATTCCGACTTACAACCTTTGCACATAAGACAGAGATCAAGCGCATGATAGATTTCCTTGTGATCAAACGGATTTTTCTGTCCCGGCTTGCTGATAAACTCCCGCAGGATGTTGGCACGTGCACGGGTGGTTTTGTCCTCGTCGTGGGTAGCCATATAGCTGGGACACATGGTGCCACCCATAACAACTGATTTACGACAAAGGCCGGTACCGTTACACTTCTCTGCTGCACGCACTACGCCCAAATCTCTGGAAAAGTCAAAATAAGTTTTGATTTCCTGTGTTTTCCGGCCAGGCGTATAACGCAGGCTGGTGTTCATACGGGGCGTGTCGGTAATTTTCCCCGGGTTGAAAATGTTTTGTGGATCCCAGCTCTTTTTTACATCTTTAAAAAGGCCATATACCTTCTCACCCACCATTAACGGGATAAATTCGCCACGCAGCCTGCCATCGCCATGCTCACCGCTGAGCGAACCGCGGTATCTCTTCACTAACACCGCTGAAGCACGCCCTATTTCATAAAACAACTCCACATCTTTCGGATCTTTCAGGTTCAACACCGGACGTATGTGCAACTCGCCGGTAGAAATATGGGCATAATAGACACCTTCTTTCCCGTATTTATGGAGAATATCCTCAAAATCAGCAATATACTGCGGCAGCAATTCGGGAAGTACTGCCGTATCTTCAGTAACGGGAACGGGCTTTGCATCGCCGGGCATATTGTTGAGAATACCAAGGCCTGCTTTACGCAAATCCCAGACCTGATCCATTTGCAAACCGGTAACAACCGGAAAATGATATCCCAGCTTTTCCTTTCTTAAAATAGCCTCCAATGCCTTTGCCTTTTTGTCAATTTCCATCATATCCTTTTCGGCAAACTCCACAATCAGAATGGCGCCGGGACTTCCTTTGACAAAAAAGCGATTTTTGCGTTGTTCAATATTTTCGCGGGTAAGCTCCAGAATGGTACGGTCCATCAGCTCGATGGAATAAGGTTTGAATTTCAGCGCTACCAGGTTGGCTTTCAACGACTCTGCCACGGTATCCAAATGCACACACACCAAAGCTCTGTTAGGAGAAGGTAACGGCACCAGGTTCAGCTTGATCTCTGTGGTAAGTGCCAGTGTGCCTTCCGAGCCGGCCAGCAACCGGGAGAAATTGAAGGGAACATCGTTATGGATAAACGGTTCTGTTTGCATCAGCAGATCCAACGCATAACCCGTATTGCGTCTTTTCAATTCAGGATTGGGAAACTGCCGGGTAATCTCTTCGCGGATTTTTTCGTCCTGCAACATCGACCTGATTTCCCGGTAAAGGGATCCCTCAAAAGTTTTCAGCTCACATTTCCGGTCAAACTGTTCCATGGTAAGTGGCCCGAAAACTGCTTCGCTGCCATCGCTCAACAATGTTTTCACCTCTAACGTATGGTCGCGGGTGCTGCCATAAACCAAGGCATGAGCGCCGCAGGAGTTATTCCCCAACATACCACTCATCATACAACGACTTGAAGTGGAAGTCTCAGGACCAAAGAACAAACCTTTGGGTGCCAGTATTTTGTTCAGTTCATCGAGTACCACACCAGGCTGTACCCGAACCCAATGCTCTTTTTCGTCGATTTCCAGTATTCTGCCAAAATACTTGGAAATATCCACAACAATTCCCGAACCGACAACCTGTCCGGCAAGTGAAGTGCCAGCCGTTCGCGGGATAAGGGAAGTTTGGTTTTCGCGGGCAAACAGGATGAGCTTTTTCAGGTCACTGTTATTCCTGGGATATGCTACCGCCAGCGGAATTTCGCGATAAGCAGAGGCATCCGTGGCATACATGAGCCGAATGGCATCATCAACCAGAATTTCTCCCTGAAAATCCCGCTTAAGGGTGGTTAGTTTCTGCAATAGTGCTGTTTCTTCCTGCTTCATTTAGAACAAGGTGTTAATGATAACTTCCGAAAAATGATTGTCGGCCAGGACTTTTTGCAGTTGGATTTTGTCGTGCTTCTGTCCCAGCAACTTTTGTTCTGTCTTTTCTAGTTGTTTTCCTTCAAAAACAAGTTGAATATCAGTAATTCTTCCCTCTTTCACATCCAGGGAAACAAGAATTTTTCCGTAATCCGTATCCTGCTCTTTCCGGACAGAATATTTTGGCGAATAGGCCACATTCCATTCCCAGCGGCTGTATTTTTCCTCCACAAGTTTTTCAATAGCCTGCTGCTCTTCCGGAGATAAATCCACCGTTGTACTTATGTGATAATAATCTTTTAAAAACAGTTCTAAACGCTGCATAAAAGTTTCCGTAGTCACAGGAATCTTAAGATAATCGGAGATGTTTTTAACCGTAACCCGGATAGATTTTATGGACTTGTCAGTGATGTGGCTGTTGCCGGAACGGATAACTTTTTCCAGTCTGTCCAAATCAGTATGATAGAGAAATGTGCCATGATGCATGACTCTGTTTTTAAAAACGTGCGCAGAGTTGCCGGAGAACTTTTTGCCATTCACCATCAGGTTGTTTTTTCCTTCAAAGGAAGCCTCTAACCCGAATTGTTTCAAGAAAGCAATAACAGGTTGCGTGAATTTCCGGAAATCAATGAGCTGATCCGTTTTTCGGGAAGCAGAAATCTGGGTCAGGTTGATATTTCCCAAATCATGATAAACTGTGCCGCCGCCGGAGATACGCCGGATGACAGGGATATTGTTTTCGCGAACAAAATCCATATTCACCTCTGACATAACATTCTGATGTTTGCCCACCACCACAGATGGCTCACTTTGCCATAGCATGAGCACGTCCTCACGGCTGTTTTTCAGAAAATACTCCTCAGCAGCAAGGTTAAAATATGAGTTTGTCTGTGGTCTCCGAATAAAAATCATGGACAATTAATTTGCAGACAAAGGTAGGAAAATAGAAAATTAACGAGGGGCCGGGTTTGGGGAATTATTTGTGACACGATTTTTCCGTTTTCGTCAAATCTGAAAAAGGCCATCGTAGCATATTCATCCCCTTCCTGGTCATTCCCGATGGGTGTGAAGCGCCACCAAATTACCCTCCGCAACAGCTCTGATAAATTCAATGGCGTTCTTTTTATTTTTCTCTAAATTCTGTTTCATAAATCATGATATTGACCTACTGGCAGCAATTTCAATAGGGGACGTTTGACACCTCAACGTTCATTATTTTCAATTTGCCGTATGTTTCACCTATTGCTATTATCTTTATTATTAGCACGATACAACTGGCACCCCATATTTTTTTGGTAGATAGCTATTATTAACCTGAGTTCAATATCTGGTGTACTTTACGTCTGAATGTATTTTATTCTTATAATTCTCATATTCCGCATCAATTATTAATATATGGTTAACCCACCATTTTTTTAAGAATTTAATTACATCTGTTAGTTCAGGGGGATTAGCGCGTAATAAATCAACATTATACATTGCAACCTTGTATATATAATTCCTATGGTGTTGCTTATGTTCTGTTAATTTAGGATAAGAAAATTTCTGCATATATCTTTCTTCGCTTTTAAAATGAATTAAACCATAGTCTGTCATTTCTGTAAGAATTCTTGCGAATTCTTCACGATTGTGGTTTAATTCATATAAATCAATCAAATCGTTACAAATTTCTATTAACTTTTTATGTTCTCTATCAATGTCTTCATTGTTTAGTGATAGTTCATTCGTCCAGACTAATTTTTCTAAATCGTTCATAATTATATTGGTTAAGTCTTTAAATACCCTGTTTTATTTTAAATATTTGCCAGCTCATAATGCTCAACTGGTGCAAATATTGTGTGCAGACCTTGCGTATGGCTTACTTGTGCAATTGCTATCAATTGCTTTTCTTAATTTCTGTAAAGTTAAGGAAAATTTATGAATGAGAAGGCTGTAATAAAAGAAACACTTTTGGCAAAAAATTGACAATATCAGCATTGTGGATATTTATACTTCCATACCGGAAAAACATGTTTTATCCCCAATTATTTCCATCCCAAAATAACATTTTCGGCTTTCAAACGTTTCACTAACACTTGTTAATAAGTAATACAAGCTTGGGGAGCAAAGATGAGACTTCTCCCTATTTTTATAAAAATATTATTGATACAACCGCATGAAAATAAACTGCTGTAAATCAGGAATTCTCATTCTTCTCCTTTTGGGGATTTTCCAGGGAGCGTGGGCGCAAAAAACAGATTTCTATCAATCGCCAGGCAAACTTTACCGAAAGGCGATGGAGCTTTATCAGGAAGGAAACTACGGCGCCGCGGGGCAAATGTTTGACCTGTATGTGAGCCGGTTACCGGAGAAACAAAACCTGAAAGCCGAAAATGCCGTTTATTATGCTGCCGAGTGTGCCGTGAAATTGCATGAAAATGATGCATTGGTGCGATTGAGTCGTTTTCTGAGTCATTATCCCGAAAGTGTATGGCTACCGGCGGTGAAATTTTCCATGGGAGTTACCTATTTTAACAACCGGCGTTACAGCCAGGCTTTAAAAGTGTTTAACGACATTCCGGAAAGAAAGCTGAATACACAGCAGCGGTCAGAATATGCCTACAAAAAAGGTTACTGCCTGCTGAAACGCAACAAAACAGATGAAGCCATGGCGCTTTTTCAGGAGGTCATGGATACGAAAAGTCCTTATGCCGTCCCGGCAGCTTATTATTACGGGTACACACAGTATGAATTGAAAAATTATGAGGGTGCGCTGAAAGCTTTTTTGCTCATAAAAGATGACCCGCGTTTTCGGCACACCATTCCCATTTACCTGATGCACATCTTTTATAGGCAAACCGCTTATAACGAGGTTATTGCACTGGGGGAGAAATACCTGCCATCTGTAAAATACAGGCTGAAAGCCGAAATGAACCGCCTCATGGCCAACAGCTTCTACGAGCTGGGCGATTATGCCGGCGCTCTACCTTATTTTGAGGCTTATGAAAAAGCTGACCGCAGCAACATCAGTCCAGACGAAGCCTACAGGTTGGGATACACCTATTTTAAAAATCATAAATACGGAGAAGCCATTTATAATTTTCAGGGGGCTGCCGAAGCCGGCGATGTTGTAGCACAAAATGCATTGTACTATCTCGGTCAGTGCTATCTGAAAACAGCACAGCCTATCGCCGCCCAGAACGCCTTTGTTTCAGCTTACAAAATGAACAAAACCAATGAAACCGGCACGCAATCACTGCTGGCTTATGCCCGTGTGAGTATCCGGCAAAAAGGCGACCGCAACCGCGATGCCATTGCGCTGGTGCAGGACTTCGTAAATAACCCCTCTGCAAACCAGTCATTACGTTTTGGAGCAGCAGCATTGCTGGCACAACTATACGTGAATACGCACAACAACATGGCCGCCCTTTCATCCATCGAAAAATCGGGGGTAAAACAGAAAAGTTTACGGGTAGCTTATCAAAAACTGGCTTTTACACAGGCTACCGATTTTTACAACCAGCGAAACTATGCCAGAGCACTTATCTATTTTAAAAAAGCGGCAAAATACAGAAGTGACCCGAAAATATATCTGAAAAGTCTGTATTGGAAAGGCAACTGTTACTACCAGCTGCGGCAGTACCCGAGCGCCACACAGGCCTATAAAGTTTTTCTAACAAGCCGTGGAGCTACAGCCATTGGCCTTTACACACCAGCATACTACGATTTGGCTTACAGCTATTTTAAACAGAAAAACTATCCTCGGGCCACCCTTTGGTTCAAACGGTTTTTGAACCGACATTACAACAATCCTTCCATGACTTCGGATGCCCAACTGCGTATTGCTGATAGTTACACGTTGATGGAAAATTATGCACAAGCCCATCCGTGGTATCAGAAAGTCATCGTATCGGGTGGCCGGAATACCGATTACGCCTTGTATGAAGAAGCCTTTTGTTATGGTGCCCAAACACAGTTTAGAAAAAAAATCAAGGTTTTGCAGCAGCTCATCCGACAATATCCCCGGTCATTTTATTACACCAAAGCGTTGTATGACATGGCCACGACCTATACCAGCACACTCAACCAGCCCCGCGAGGGAATCGCTTATTTCCGGCGTATTGTACAGGAGAAACCCACGAGCAGCTACGCCCGCATGGCCAGGGTAAAAATGGGACTGCTTTATTATAAAAACAATCAATACAACAAAGCTATCAGCGAGTTGAAATCTGTCATTGCGAGCTATCCGGCTTCCGGCGAAGCACGTGTGGCGTTGAGTACACTCGAAAGCATTTACAAAGATAAAGGTGACCCTTCGGCCTATATTGCTTACGCCCGGACATTGAGTTTTGTTCAGATTTCCAAAAGCCAGGAGGATTCACTTACTTTTTCGGTGGGCGAAGATGCTTACCTTGCAGGAGATTGCTCCAAAACCGAAACAGCACTGAAGAATTACCTGCGCCAATTTCCCAATGGTGGTTTTCTGATAAAATCGTGGCACTATCTTGCCGAATGTTATTCCCGGCAAAAGGACACCACCATGGCTTTGAGCTATTACGAAAAAATCGTTGGCTGGCCGCAAAATGATTACAGCCTGCCTTCGCTGGTGAAAGCGGCACGCATGCGATATGCCCGTAAAAATTATGCGAAAGCAGCAACTTATTATCAAAAGGTACAGGCGCTTACCGAAGATCCTTCGCTGAAACTGGAATCTCTTGATGGACAGATGCGGGCTGCTTTCCTAACAGGAGACATGAGCCTTGCGGCAAAAGCAGCAGGTGAGTTAATCCGCATGCAGGAGGTGAGCGAAGACCAGACGGTTTACGCACATTATGTACTGGCAAAAGCAGCCTTTAAAACTGGAAATATGGCTGTGGCAAAAAGGGAATTTACCATTACCGACAAGCTGAGCAAAGGATATCGTGGTGCCGAATCGAAGTATTACCTTGCTTTGCTGAGTTTCAATAACAAAAAATATGACCAAACGGAGAAACTGGTTTATGCTTTGTCTGACCAATATTCTACCAAACCTTTCTGGGTTGCCAAAGGTTTTATCCTGCTGGCAGACGTTTACGTGGAACGGGGAAACATTTTCCAGGCACGCGAAACGTTGAAAAGTATCGTGGCAAACTATCCGGGCAATGATTTGAAACAGCTGGCGCAGAAAAAGCTGGCAGCACTTCCCGCTGAAAAACCTGCCGTTTCCAAAAAGCAAAACAAACAGAAGAAATAATGAGCATGAAGATAATCAGAATAAATAGAATATTGTTTTTTGTCTCCTGCATTCTGCTGACGTCTGCTGCTTTCGGACAGAGCAGGGCCGACACCTTGAAGCAGAAGCACAATGAGAGTGTTACGATATACGGTAGTAGCCGTCCGGTTACGGGAGAAGCACTTAAAATAGGCCGCAAGCCACAGGTGCCGACGCTGGAAATGTCAGCACCTCCTGTATCCACAGGCTTCCCCGACATCAAAACCCCCACCACTATTCAGCTGAAAGAGATAAGACCCTCATCGCACATCCCTACTTCACAACAGGTATTACCCTGGAAAAATCTGTTGACATTGGGGCTGGGAAGCCGCATAAGCCCGTTGCTTGAATATTTTTATTCCGGCGGGAAGCCGAAACACTATCTGCTGACAGTTCATTTGCTGCATCACTCCTCTTTTTTAAACATCAAGAATTATCTACCTTCACCATATACCTACTCAAAAGCCGGTGTCAGTTTCGATAAATATTTCCGGTATCATGTACTGGCCATCCGTGGTAATTACCGCATTAGCTCCAACCGCTACTACGGTTACAATACCAAAGGCGATACTTCGAATTACGACAAAGACAACGCCAGCCTGAAACAGTATTACCAGGTAGCCTCCATAGGAGTGAAATTTGCCAGCAATTACCGTTCATCTTACAGACTAAACCATCTGTTCAGGGCAAATGCTTATTACCTCACGGACAAACACGGAATGTCCGAAACTAACATGCATTTTGATTTCGATCTACACAAAGGATTCAGAGTCAGTAAGATTTTTAACCACCAACAGATCGGACTGGAAGGCGACTTTGATTATTTCAAAAACAAAGCCACCGGTTTGCCCAAGGGCTACCAAACTAATCAGGATTACTATGCCCGTGTACTCCCCTATTTTGACGCCCGTTATGGCATCTTTTCGTTCAAGGCAGGATTAAATTTTGAATGGTTAAAACAGGATAAGGGGAAATTACATTTTTACCCTTATCTACATGTTAACGTGAATGTTGCTCCGGGAGTTTTCTCCTTTTTCGGTGGCGTTGACGGTGGGCTAAAGAAAAGCTCCTATCTGGACTTGAGTCGTGAGAATCCATATCTCGGTTCCTCACAAAACAATTTCCGTTGGGAAAACACCCAATTTGAAGCCTTTGGTGGGTTCCGGGGAAATATTGCCCGGCATTTTGGTTTTGAGTTCAGAGCAGGTTACCGGAAGTTTTCGGATATGGCTTATTTTGACCGCTGGAGTTTTTTTGTAGGACCTTTCCTCAACAGTTCGGGTAATTATGTACCTTACAAAAACGAATTTTCTGTTTTATATGCCAACGGGCATGTCTTCGATTTGAGCGGCAGCCTGACTTATGCCAATACGCCAAACCTGGACCTCTGGCTGAAAGGTGAGTACCACAGCTATTCGCTTGCACCAAGTATCAAGCCCCTATACAAACCATTGTTTACCATGCGTCTTGGGGCTTCTTATCTCATTAATAAAAAGGTGAAACCTTGGGTAGAGGTCTATTATATGGGGCAGCGGTGGGCTTCCCACGATTATTTTACAGGCTTTTTCATGAATATAATCCCTGATAATAACTATTATCTCAGTAGTTATTTCGACATTAACCTCGGTGTAGATTATCACATCGACAAACAGCTCACTGGATTTACCAGGGTAACAAATATGCTGAATAAGCAATATTATCGTTTTGACCAATATCCTGTGGCCGGGCTGGAAATCATGGTAGGTATCCGTTACCGGTTTTAACACCCGGGGATTTATAATTTTTGACAGTTTTTAGTTAATAACTTCCTGCAAAAGAATGCTGCATGAATAAGTCAAAACCGTAATTTTACGTACCTTTGCACGTTTATAAGGAAAAAAATTCCAAAGAAGTTTTAGGATTATGACAACAGACCAGAAAAACACTGATAATCAATACGATGCCAGTAACATTACCGTACTGGAAGGATTAGAAGCCGTGAGGAAACGTCCGGCAATGTATGTCGGCGACATTAGTGAACGAGGCTTGCACCATTTGGTTTATGAAGTAGTGGACAACTCCATCGACGAAGCCATGGCAGGCTATTGCGATGAAATTTTCGTTACCATACACAAAGACGACTCCATAACGGTATCGGACAATGGTCGTGGCATTCCTACAGGCATCCATAAAAAGGAAAATCGCTCCGCTTTGGAAGTGGTTATGACCGTATTACATGCCGGTGGAAAATTCGACAAAGGTTCTTATAAAGTTTCAGGCGGTCTGCACGGAGTGGGTGTTAGCTGTGTTAATGCATTATCCAGCAAGCTTATAGCAACTGTTTATCGCGAAGGTAAAATCTTCCGCCAGGAGTATGAGAAAGGACATCCGCTGGAAGATGTGAAAGCTATTGGTGAGTCAGGCAAAACCGGTACGACAGTCCATTTTATTCCCGACAATACCATTTTCACTGTAACATCGTATAATTTCGAAACACTGGCAATAAGGTTACGTGAACTGGCCTTCCTGAACAAAGGTATCAGGCTTTTGCTTACCGATGAGCGTAATACAGATGAAGAGGGCACACCGGTTTCGGAGTCTTTTCATTCGGAAAACGGGTTATCTGATTTTATCGAATATCTCGATGAGAACCGCGAATCGCTTATTTCGGATGTTATTTCTATGGAAGGGGAGAAAAACGGCGTTCCCATTGAGGTTGCCATGAAGTACAACACCTCTTTTACTGAGAACCTCCACTCCTATGTCAACAATATCAACACCCACGAGGGCGGGACGCACCTCTCCGGCTTCAGACGGGCACTTACCCGTACGCTGAAAAGCTATGCCGAGAAATCAGGAATGCTTGCCAAGCTGAAATTCGACATCAACGGGGATGACTTTCGTGAAGGCCTTACGGCCGTCATTTCCGTAAAAGTGATGGAACCACAGTTTGAAGGGCAGACCAAAACCAAGCTGGGTAACTCGGAGGTAATGGGTGCCGTGGATCAGATGCTCAGTGAACATCTTGCTTCTTACCTTGAAGAACATCCCAAAGAGGCAAAGACTATCGTGCAAAAAGTAATCCTGGCTGCTACGGCACGCCATGCCGCACGCAAAGCACGCGAGCTGGTGCAGCGCAAAAATGTACTTACCGGTTCCGGCCTTCCAGGGAAATTATCAGATTGCTCCGAGCGTAACCCGGAAGTGTCAGAACTGTACCTCGTGGAAGGAGACTCAGCCGGTGGCACAGCCAAACAGGGCCGCGACCGGAAATTCCAGGCCATTCTCCCATTGCGCGGTAAAATCCTGAACGTGGAAAAAGCACTACCTCACCGAACTTTTGAGAGTGAAGAGATAAAAAATATTTATACAGCTCTTGGTGTACACCTCGGCACGGAAGAAGACAGCAAAGCCCTGAACATCACCAAATTGCGTTATCACAAAATTATTATTATGACGGATGCCGATGTGGACGGAAGCCACATTGCCACACTGATTCTGACCTTCTTTTTCCGTTACATGCACGAACTGATTGAAAGGGGCTATGTTTACATTGCCACACCTCCTCTGTACCTGATTCGTAAAGGGAAAACAGAACGTTACTGCTGGAATGAAGAGGAACGCGTTCAGATTATTAGTGAGCTCGGTACCGACGGTACCGACAAAGGCATTCATATTCAGCGTTACAAAGGTCTCGGTGAAATGAACGCGGAACAGCTCTGGTCAACCACCATGGATCCTGCCCGCAGAACGCTGCGCCAGGTAACCATCGAAAATGGCTCGGAAGCCGACCATGTCTTCTCCATGCTTATGGGCGACGACGTTCCTCCACGTCGCGCTTTCATCGAAGCCAATGCCAAATATGCCAATATTGACGCTTAAGAGGTTATAATCCTAACAAAAAAGGCTGCCCTGTGAGCAGCCTTTTTTGTTTGAAAGTGTTTTCCATGATTACAACTGTGGTCCGGCAGCCACCAGACGTTTTCCCTCCTCGTTATCGGTATATTTTTTAAAGTTCTCAATAAACATGGAGGCCAGGTCTCTGGCTCTTTTTTCCCACTCCAAAGGGTCGGAATATGTGTCGCTGGGATCGAGAATATCAGGATTGACATCGTGCAAAGAAACCGGTACTTCAAGGTTAAAAATAGGAATCTTTTTGGTTTCGGCTCTTTCGATGGAGCCATCGAGGATGGCATCGATAATTGCACGGGTATCTTTGATAGAGATACGTTTTCCCGTTCCGTTCCAACCGGTGTTTACCAGATAAGCTTTCGTGTTGTTGTTTTCCATCTTTCTGATCAGTTCTTCACCGTATTTGGTAGGATGCAACGAAAGAAATGCTTCACCAAAACATGCTGAGAAGGTGGGTTGAGGGCTGGTGACGCCGCGTTCCGTTCCTGCCAGCTTGGCTGTAAATCCCGAGAGAAAATGATACTTTGTCTGCTCTTTGGTGAGCTTTGATACGGGAGGCAAAACACCAAATGCATCCGCGCTGAGGAAAATTACTTTTTGAGCATGTCCCCCTCTGGAAACCGGTTTTACTATGTTTTTGATGTGATAAATAGGATAAGAAACACGAGTGTTTTGGGTAACAGAGCCATCACTAAAGTCGATTTTTCCGTTTTCATCCACCGTTACATTCTCCAGCAGGGCATCACGTTTAATGGCATTGTAAATATCCGGTTCTGCCTCTTTGTCGAGGTTAATGACTTTGGCATAACACCCACCTTCAAAGTTAAAGATGCCGTTGTCGTCCCAGCCGTGTTCGTCATCACCGATTAACATGCGTTTGGGGTCGGTGGAAAGGGTAGTTTTTCCGGTTCCCGATAGTCCGAAGAAGATGGCCACATCTCCGTCTTTTCCCGTGTTGGCCGAGCAGTGCATGGAGGCCATTCCGTGCAATGGTAAATAGTAATTCATCATGGCAAACATTCCCTTTTTCATTTCTCCGCCATACCAGGTTCCGCCAATCACATGCATTTTCTCCGTTAAATTAAACGCAGTGTAAACTTCTGAATTTAGCCCGTGTTCCTTCCACTTCTGGTTGACGGTTTTGGAGGCATTGATAGAAACAAAATCGGGTTCACCATAATTTTCCATCTCCTCTTCTGTGGGACGGATAAACATATTTTTTACAAAATGAGCCTGCCATGCTACTTCGGTAATAAACCGTACCTTCATGCGGGTTTCTTTGTTGGCACCACAAAAAGTGTCCATTACAAAAAGCCTTTTCCCGGACAGCTGTTTTACGGAAGTCTCTTTCAGCTCTTTCCAAACATCAATAGAAATCGGTTTGTTGTCGTTGGGCGAGGCAGGACTATTCCACCAAATAGTGCCGCGGGTCAGGTCATCCTCCACAATATATTTGTCTTTAGGCGAACGGCCTGTAAAAATTCCAGTCATGACATTAACAGCGTCCAGTTCTGTTATCTGCCCATTTTCAAACCCTTCCAGTCCGGGTTTGGTTTCTTCTTCAAACAATGTTTCGTACGATGGGTTGTGAAGTATTTCTACTACATCTTTGATTCCATACTGACTTAATTCCAGATTTACCATAAGAAAATTATTTCGGTTTTAAATATTAAAGATTATTGAGCAAAGCTAAAGTAAAAAGTAAGATGTGAAATGTGAAATGATTAAAAACTGATGGTTTGCTGTAAAAAAGTTTAATTTTATCCCTTATTGTATGTGTTTCAGGAAAAATAGGCGCGACAGTTAAAAATATGTACTTTTGCAGTCCGAAAAATTTCACCTACATGCGGCGGCAGTTTGGAAGTAAGAGAAGACAGAAAAATGAGATACCATATTGTACAGTTAGGATGCCAGATGAATATCTCCGATGGAGAGCGGGTTCAGGATGTCCTGGACAAAATGGGATTTGAACCTACTGACAACGAAGAAGAAGCCAACCTGCTCGGTGTCATTGCCTGCTCTGTCCGGCAGAAAGCCATCGACAAGGTCTATTCGCGGATACAGAAATGGAACAAATGGAAGAATAAAAAGAACCTCATTACTTTCGTTACCGGATGTGTGCTGCCCGCTGACAGGGAAAAATTTCTAAAGCAGTTCGATATGGTCTTTACCATGAGTGAGTTGCCCACACTACCGGAAATGATTCAGCAATATGGCATCGTTACGCCGGCAGGTATGCAAAGTCTGGACAATGGTATACAGGAAATGGAGCTTCCTGAAAAAGAGAGCCGTAACGAAGCAGACTTCCGGCTGGACAAGGCCGTTCTTCCGCAGAACAATAGAAGTGTTTTACATCCAGAAAAGGGCATCGAATCCTTTTGGCACATCACACCTAAATATGGCTCAGGCTACGAAGCCTACATCCCCATTCAAAACGGCTGTAACAAATTTTGTACTTATTGCGCCGTACCTTACACACGCGGCAGAGAAGTCTCCAGGCCCTCCGCCGAAATTATGAGGGAGCTGAAAGACCTTGTGGATAAAGGTTACAAAAGCATCACCCTGCTGGGACAAAATGTTAACTCCTACGGGTTAGACAAAAAAGGCAGGGAAGTTCCATTTGCAGAACTACTGCACATGATGGGCGAATTTGGGAATGGCAGAAAAGAGAAGTTCTGGGTCTATTTCACCTCACCTCACCCGCGCGATATGACCGACGAAGTAATTGAAGTCATTGCACGGTATCCCTGTCTTGCCAAACAAATCCACCTGCCCATCCAGTCGGGTGATGACGCCATGCTGGCACACATGAATCGCAACCATACCATGGAGAAATACCGGCACATCGTACAGACTATTCGCCGGCTTCTTCCCGAAGCAACCCTGTTTACCGATATCATCGTGGGCTTCACGGACGAAACTGACCAACAAATTGAAAACACCCGAAAAGCCATTGAAGAGTTCCGTTACAACATGGCTTACATAGCACAATACTCGCCACGTCCGGGGGCTGCCAGTTCACGTTGGGAAGACAACATCCCGAAAGAGGTGAAAAAAGCCCGTTATCATATGCTTACGGAGGAGCTGATGAAACATTCGCTGGCCTACAACCAAAGCCTCATCGGAAAATACATGACAGTGTTAGTTCGTGGCAAAGACCGTAAAACAGATTACCTCTCGGCACTTACCGAAGGGAAAATTATTGTCCGTTTTGCTTCAACAGACGAAAATCTCATCGGACAGTTTGTGAAGGTAAAAATCCAAAGCGCAGCACCCTTTTCTACAGAAGGAGAGTTGGTAGCCAAAGAAGTTGAATATCCGGTAAACGCCTGAAAAATGACGAAGAAAATTGCTTTTAAAACCCTCGGCTGCCGTCTCAACCTGTTTGAAACCGATGCGTTGGTGTCAGAATTTACCAGGAAAAACTACAAGATAGTGGACTTCGGTAAAGATGCAGACGTGTATGTTGTTAATACATGTACAGTTACCAACCAAAGTGACCACAAGTCAAAGCAGGTAATGAACCAAATGAAACGGCTGCATCCCAAAGCTTTAAAAATTGTAACTGGCTGCATGGCCACCAATTACAAAGAACAACTGGAGCAGAGCGGCAAAGTAGATTATGTGGTAGACAACGACCATAAAGCGGCCATCACCTCACTGGTGGAAGCCTGGTTTGATGGGGAGATCACCTCGCCTGACCGCTTTGAAAAAGACCTGTTCGGTTACGAACCTGCCGACACCACACTACACACTCGCAGTTTAATTAAAATTCAGGACGGCTGCAACAACTTTTGCACCTTCTGCATTATCCCAAAAGTTCGTGGCCGTGCCACCAGCCGGCCGGCAATGGATATTTATGAAAACATAAAGCAGGTCATTGCTTTCGGATACAAAGAAATTGTCCTTACCGGAGTAAACATTGGCCGTTATAAAGACGGCGAGACAGATTTTGAGAAACTGGTGGAACGGATACTGGAAATTCCCGGTGATTTTCGCGTACGCATCTCTTCCATGGAGCCTGATGGTTTCACCGAAAGTTTTTTCCGGCTATTCTCCCATCCCAAACTGACACCGCATCTGCACTTGTGTTTGCAGAGCGGCTCAGAGAATATTCTACTGAAAATGCGCCGCATGTACACTGCCCGGTTGTTTGAAGATATGGCTAATGAGCTGCGCCAGCGGCATCCCGGATTTAACCTCACAACGGATATTATTGTGGGCTTTCCAGGCGAAACAGAAGAAGATTTCCGCGAAAGTGTGGCCATGGCAAAACGACTGCAATTCGGTCATATCCACACCTTTAAATACAGTGTAAGGCACGGGACAAGAGCAGAACTCATGCCCAACCAGGTTCCGGAAAAGGAAAAAACCAGCCGCTCGGAAATTATCCGTAACCTCTCGGACGAGATTAAACTCAACTACCGAAAAGCGTTTATCGGTAAAAAGCAAACGGTGCTGGTTGAACAATTTGATAAACGTGGTTTTGCCACGGGTTATGGCGAACATTATGTTCCGGTTATCATCAAGCAAAAAGGGCTGAAAAAGAATAAATTCTACGCCGTCACCCTCAGTGGGATAGAGATGCAGGAGGAACCCCTGCTCACCGGAGTATTAAAGACGCAATAAATCAGAAAAATTCGGGCAAAGACTTTTTTATATTAAAAGTTTATTTAATTTTGCAGCCCCAAAAGGAATATATAAAACAATATTTAGAATTATGGCTAATCACAAATCAGCTCTCAAGAGAATCAGACAAAGCGAAACAAGAAGAGTACATAACCGTTACTATGCTAAAACAGTACGTAACGCAGTGAAAGCATTCAGATCGCTGACTGACAAGAAAGAAGCCGTTGAGCAAATGCCCAAGTTGTATGCAATGATTGACAAACTGGCTAAAAAGAAAATTATTCACAAGAATAAAGCCGGTAATTTAAAATCAAAAATTACAAAACATGCCAGCACATTAGCATAGGCTATCCACTTTACGATATGAAAAATCCGGATGCTGAAAAGTGTTCGGATTTTTTTGTTATCCAATATCATTTTGCCCAGAACATATAAGATTTACATAACCTGACTCATGTTTTTTAACTGGCGGCGCAGATGACGCAAGCACCCGCATGTACCTGGTTCTATCTGGTTCTTCTATCTTTCAGGACTTATCCAACCCGAAAGAAAGAAGACAACCACATGGGGTAAGTTTCTACTCATATTTGATATTTCCATTCATAGCATGGTAATATTTTCTCTTGTACGGGTGCTTAAAGTTGCAAAAAATTGATGTATTTTTGAAGTTCAAAATTTTATTCATGGATAATTATATCGTTTCGGCAAGGAAATACCGTCCATCAATGTTTGCGCAGGTTGTGGGGCAGGATGCCATCACCTCTACTCTGAAAAATGCTATCGTCACGGGGCATTTGGCACAGGCCTTTCTCTTCACCGGCCCGCGGGGTGTTGGAAAAACCACCTGTGCCCGTATCATGGCAAAGACTATCAACTGCCTGAACCCGACTCCTGACGGGGAACCTTGTAATGAATGCGAATCCTGCAAAGCTTTCAACGAAAATAGTTCTTTCAATATCCATGAGCTGGATGCCGCTTCCAACAACTCGGTGGAAGGTATCCGTGCACTGGTCAATCAGGTACGCATCCCCCCTCAGGCCGGAAAATTCAAAGTCTATATCATCGACGAGGTGCACATGCTTTCGACACAAGCTTTCAATGCTTTTCTAAAAACGCTGGAAGAGCCACCGACTTACGCCAAGTTTATCCTCGCTACCACCGAGAAACACAAGATTATCCCCACCATTTTGTCACGCTGCCAGATTTTCGATTTCCGGCGTATCAGCGTGGGCGATATTGCCCATCATCTAGCCTATGTGGCTAAAAGCGAAGGTATTGAAGCAGAAGAAGAAGCTTTGCACATCATTGCACAAAAGGTAGACGGAGCGTTACGTGATGCCCTCTCCACCTTCGACCAAATTGTGAGCTACAGCGGAAACAAGATAACCTACAAAGATGTCATTGAGAACCTGAACATACTGGATTTTGAATATTATTTCCGGGTTACCGATGCTATCCTCAAAGGAGATTTTGGTACGTTGCTGCTTACTTTTGATGAGATTCTTCAAAACGGTTTCGATGGACAGGATTTTCTGGGTGGACTTAACGACCACTTCCGCAAATTACTGGTGGCTAAAAACCCACACACGGTAGAACTTCTGCAAGCCAGTCCGACTTTGCGCAATCATTACCAGCAACAGGCAACACATTGTAGCACCGGATTTTTGTTTAAAGCGTTGGATACCTGTAACACGTACGACCTGAGTTACAAGACCAGTAACAACAAAAGGCTTCATGTGGAAATCGCCCTGACGCAGCTGAGCACGCTCACCAAGGGTATGCCAGCCACCAACGATGCAGAGCCTACGTCATCCTCCGAAAACAAACCTATTTACCAAACGGCAAAATCAGTGCAGCAGCAGGTCTCAAAACCTGGGACACAGGAATCCATGGTACCGGAAAAGCCCAGGTCTCCGGCAACGCCTCAAAAATTACAAACCATTCCTGCAAATGAAGGAAGCCAGTCTCCTGATACCAATAAACTTAAAACTCCCCCCGAACCTTCAAAAGCAAAAGAGGACGTAGAAAGAACTATAGCAAAAGATACACCGCAGCCCAAACCTGTTACACAAGACACCCATCATAAGACAAAAATCTCCACTACCAGACCGTCAGGGCACGGGCATGCAATACGGAACATTTCCATTAAGGATACTCTGAATGCTCTGAAAATAAAAAACTCACATACTTCGGATGATCCTGAGCCCATCATTATCAACGAATTTACACAAGACAGGCTGGAGCAGGCCTGGAGCAATTTTGTAGAAAACTTCAAAGAAAAATCGCCTAATTTCGTACTGACCCTGAGCAAAGGCCACCCTGTACTGAAAGAAAATTTTAACATTGAATACCACGTCCCCAATATCATCATAAAAGATGACAAACTGAATGTCAATATATTGCTGGATTACCTGAAAAAAGAGCTGAACAACAACCAGATTACACTGGAAGCCATCGTGGACCCACATGAACAACAAAAAGAAGCTTACACCGACCGAGAGCGTTTTGAAAAATTATCGAAAGAGTACCCCAAGCTTACCAAACTTAAAAACGAACTGGATATGGAACTGGGATTTTAGCAGAGCCGAAAAGTCACGCTTTTTCCGAATGAACAACACAGAATTGAAGAAATTCCTTAGCCGGAAATTTTTCATCCCTTAGGCAACTACAGGCTATAGTTTTACTACCTTTGCGTGAATTAAAAACAATATCTATGAAAAAATATTTATCATTCTTTTTGATTGCACTATTTGCCGTCGTTCTGGGGGCATGCAATCGGGGACAAAAAAAAGAAACAAAAAAAATGACAGAAGCCATTAATCCGGCCAACATGGACAAAAATGTAAAGCCCGGAAACAACTTTTATGAGTATGTAAATGGGGGCTGGATAAAAAACCATCCTATCCCACCCGAATACAGCCAATATGGAGCCTTTACTGTGCTTTACGAAAATAACCAGAAAGAGTTGAAAGCGCTGGTTAAAGAAATATCCGAGAAGAAAGATGTTAAGAAAGGAAGTATCGAACAAAAAATCCGCGATTTCTATAACAGCGGTATGGACACTGCGCGCATCGAGAAACTGGGTATTACCCCCATCAAGCCGGAGTTGGAAAAAATTGCAGCCATCACAAACCTGAAAATGGTACAAAAGGAGATGGCACACATGAGTACCATGGGTGTTCATCCGCTTTTCTATTTCTATGCCGGAGCCGATGAGAAAAACAGCACAATGGAAATTACCAACTTGTATCAGGGTGGTCTGGGTTTGCCCGATGTCTCTTATTACACGAAAGATGACCCCGCTTCCAAAAAACTGCGTGGAGAATATGTGAAACACATAGCCAAAATGTTTGAGCTAAAAGGTGATAACAGCAAAATTGCCGACAGAAAAGCACAAGATGTGCTGAATTTGGAAACAAAACTGGCCAAAACTTCTTTCACTCGTCTTGAGCGAAGAAGTCCTGAGAAAAACTACAACAAAATGTCGCTTGCGCAATTGCAGAAAATTTCAAACGATATCAATTGGAAAGCCTATTTTACCAATATTGGATTGAACAAGCCGGGAGAAATCAATGTTGGGCAGCCCCGCTTTTTTATAGGTATAAGCAAGATTATGAAGGAAACTCCGGTAAACGTTTGGAAAGCTTATCTTGAATGGAACCTGTTGGATGATGCAGCGCCTTATCTTAGTAAGAAATTCGTACAGCAAAACTTCAACTTTTATGGAAAAACCATGTCGGGACAAAAGAAAATGCAACCACGCTGGAAGCGTGTTATGCGTGCCACTTCCCATAGCCTTGGCGAAGCGCTTGGTGAGCTTTATGTAGCCAAGTATTTCCCTCCCGAATCCAAAAAACGGATGATACAGTTGGTGAACAACTTGAAACTGGCTTTTGCAGATCGCATTAAAAAGCTTGATTGGATGAGCGACACAACTAAAGTAAAAGCCATTGCAAAACTGAAAGCCATCACCGTAAAAATTGGTTATCCCGACAAATGGAAAGATTACTCCAAACTTAATATTGTACCGGATAATTATTTCAAAAATATTATAAGTGCCAGTGAGTTTGCTTTTAACTTCAACCGCGACAAAGTTGGGAAACCCGTGGACAAGAGTGAATGGGGCATGACGCCTCAAATGGTAAATGCCTACTACAACCCTTCAAACAACGAGATTGTTTTCCCGGCAGGTATCTTGCAACCCCCGTTTTTTAACAAAGATGCGGATGATGCAGTAAACTATGGTGCCATTGGCGTAGTTATCGGTCACGAGATGACCCATGGATTCGATGACCAAGGTCGTAAATACGACAAAAACGGCAACATGAACAACTGGTGGACGGCACAAGATGCCAAGCGTTTTAAAGCAAAAACCACAAAGCTGGCTGACCTTTACGACCATTATACGGTTCTCGATTCGCTACACGTTAATGGACAGCTGACCATGGGTGAAAATATTGCTGACCTCGGCGGCCTCAACATTTCCTACGAAGCCTATTTAAAATCACTGGATGGGAAGACCCCGAAAAAAATTGATGGCTTTACAGGTACCCAGCGCTTTTTCATGGCCTTTGCTCAGGTGTGGCGGCAAAATATTCGTCCGAAAGAGATGGCCAAACGTTTGAAAACAGATGTGCACAGCCCCGGCGAAGCAAGGGTAAACATTCCGCCGTTTAATATGACAGCTTTTATTAAGGCTTTCAACATCAAACCCGGTGACAAGCTCTTTATTCCAAAAAAGGACAGAGCCTATATCTGGTAATTAACACCTGATTTTGATTACAAAAACGGCTATGAAAACAAATCATAGCTGTTTTTTTGTGTCCGAACTTTTGGAAGCCCATACGTTCAAAATTATTATTTTTGCATAATGAGAAAATTTTCAAAATGGCTACTGAACTTGTGTGGCTGGAAAACCATCGGAGAGGTTCCCGCAGAGCACCGTAAGCTCCTGATTATAGAGGCACCACACACCTCTAACTGGGATTATTTGTGGGGCATGCTGGCCATCACTTCCATCGGAATAAAAGTGAACGTCATTATCAAGAAAGAGATGTTTTTCTGGCCACTTGGCCCTTTGCTGAGAAAGCTGGGAGGTATTCCACTGGATCGCAGTGGACACCTGAGTAAAGTAGATTCTCTTGCCGCCCTGTTCCGCGAAAAAGATGAATTAAATCTGGCCATAACACCGGAAGGTACCCGTGCATTAAGCACCAAATGGAAAAGAGGTTACTATTATATAGCCGAGAAAGCCGAAGTTCCTATTTTGCTTGCAGCTCTCGACTATAAGCAAAAAGCCGGCATTTTCGGCCCAATATTATATCCCACAGGCAACTACAAAGAGGACCTTAAAAAAATTGAAACTTATTATAAAGGAAAAGTCGCAAAGTATCCAGAGAACTTCAACCTCAGCAGCCAATATCTGAAAGAGGAAGTCAATAATATAAGGACCGACAAAAACCAGGAGATTTCTTAAATTACGTCCCTAAAATTTGGAAATGCAAAAAATAGCAAGCTTTATTTTATGCCGATTGTTGGGGTGGGAAATTACAGGAGAAATCCCTACATCTATTCAAAAGGCTGTTATTATTGTAGCTCCACATACATCGTTATGGGATTTTGTTTATGGACGTTTTGCTTTTTGGATACTTGGAGTGGATGTAAAATTCATAATAAATAAAAAATATTTCAAATGGCCTTTGGGATTATTATTGACTGCTTTAGGGGGGCTTCCTGTAAAGCAAACCCACCCAACACGGCTTTTACTTGAGATCTTCGACCATTTCCAAAAAGATAATTCTTTTTTTCTTGTGATAACTCCGGAAGGAACACGAAAACAGGTAAAACAATGGAAAAAAGGTTTCTATCATATAGCTATGGAAAGTCACATCCCCGTTGTTATGGCTTTCATAGATTACAAAAATAAAAGAGGCGGTTTGGGACCGATTATCAGTCCCACCGGAGATTTTGAAAAAGACATGACGGTGATAGAGAGGTTTTATTCGCAGTTTCATGTCAATGAGAAAATTTAAAATAATCTTTTTATCTTTTTTGACTTCAACACATGTAATTATTATCAAACTTTAGCGTCTTAATAAAAAAGAAACAGCAGATGTTATCAAAAAAGAGAATTTATAAAATTTCATATTTAGTGCAAACCGTAGGATTCACCATCCTATCCCTGTTTTTTGCCTCAACGCTTAAGGCACAAACGCGGCATGTTTCGTACAAAGCAACAGAGTTAAAAGGAAAGCCTCCCGTTATTGATGGGCATTTGAATGATAAAGCATGGATGCTGGCAAAATGGAACAATGATTTTACACAGTTTGAACCTTACGATGGGAAAGCGCCCTCACAAAAAACAGCTTTCAAGATTCTTTACGACAACAACAACCTTTATGTGGCGATACGTGCTTATGACACAGACCCTTCCAAAATTGAAAGAATCCTTTCGCGCCGTGATAAAACCGATGGCGACTGGGTAGCCATCGGCATCGACAGTTACAACGATAAGCTAACGGGTTTTGTTTTTTCTACTAATGCCGTAGGCGTGAAGTTTGATGGTAAGTTTACCAACGACAACCAGATGGATGCCACCTGGAATCCGGTTTGGTATGTTAAAACCTCCATCGATTCGTTGGGATGGATTGCCGAAATGCGTATTCCGCTGTCACAATTGCGCTTTGCAAAGACAAAGAATCATGTTTGGGGTCTTCAGTTTATGCGGAAAATCTATCGTGAACAGGAGTTGGATTTGTGGTCACCACAATCCAAAGAAGAATCGGGTTGGGTTAGCCATTGGGGAAGTCTTACCGGCATCGACAACATACATCCCAAAAAAGAAGTCGCACTAACACCTTATCTCTTAGGCAAACTTAAGGCAGAGGAAAAGCAGCCTGGGAATCCTTTTGTCACAGGAGTTTCACCCGGCTATTCTGTTGGTTTGGATGGAAAAATTGCCGTCACCAACGACCTTACACTCAATTTTACAGTAAACCCCGATTTTGGCCAGGTGGAAGCTGACCCTTCGGTAGTAAACCTTTCTGCTTTTGAAACTTACTTTCCGGAAAGAAGGCCATTTTTTGTTGAAGAAAATAACATCTTTAATTTCCCACTGACAGTCGGTGGCGGCAGGTTTAGCCGCGAGAACCTGTTCTACTCGCGCCGTATAGGACGAGCTCCGCATAATTACCCCAAATTATCAGCAGGCGAATATGCAAAAGTTCCCGAAGCCACACGTATCCTCGGCGCTTTTAAACTTTCTGGAAAAACAAGAAACGGTTGGTCTATTGGTGTTTTGGAGAGCCTTACTAATAATAGTAAAGCAACCATAGATAGTGTCGGAGTGCGCAGCAAACAGACGGTTGAACCTATGACCAACTACTTCAACACAAGAATACAAAAGGATATTAACAAGGGTAAAACTATTATTGGGGGAATGGTTACAGCAACCAACCGCTTTATCAAAGACAGCAGCCTGATGTACCTGCCCACAGCAGCTTATACCGGTGGCATCGATTTTCAAACTTTCTGGAAAGACAAAGCTTATCGTCTGAGTGCCAAGGCGGTAGGAAGCAGACTAAAAGGGAGTACGGTAGCTATCACCCGGCAACAGGAGTCGTCGAGGCGCTATTATCAAAAACCAGATGGCACAAGGAAACTCGACACCACACTGAGAATACTTCAGGGAACCGGTCTCAGCCTGGAGCTCGCTAAAATAGGCGGAAGCCATTGGCAATATGGGATACGTGGAAGTATGCTTAGCCCCGGACTGGAGGTTAACGATCAGGGCTACATGCGTATTGCCGATATGATAAGACAATCAGCATGGGTAAGTTATATCCTTTGGGATCCTTTCAGTATTTTCCGCACAATGAATATAAATTTTGCCCAGTGGAGTGGGTTCGACTTTAAAGGAAGGAACACGTTTACCGGAGGCAACTTCAATTTCAACACTCAGTTTAAAAATTATTGGAATTTAAATATTAGAATCCGGCGCGGGGGCTTCGAGTTGGACCGTCACGAATTGCGGGGTGGACCTTCTGTAAAGGTACCTGGAAGCTGGAACTTTCAGACAGGTATCGGGACAGACGGCAGGAAGAAACTATCGGCAGGTATCTATTTCAATTCGGGAAAAGGAGACCAGCACTATAGCAAATCCATGAGTCTTGGAGTGCGTATCAGCTACCGTCCCATTCCGGCACTCAACCTCTCACTAAGACCAAACTACTCAAAATCATCAAAAGACTTTATTTATGTATCTACCGAAAAGGAGAATGGAAAAGATGTTTACCTGGTTTCCGGTATTCAAAAGGAGATACTCTCGGCCAGTCTGCGCGTTAATTTTTCTTTTACACCCGACCTGTCGCTGGAATACTGGGGACAACCTTTCCTATTCTCCGGGAATTATTATGGCTTTAAGAGAGTCATCAGCCCCGACCAAAAAGTTTTTACATCACAGTTTTACCAATACACGGCAAGCGAGATTACCTACGACAAAACAAATAATCAATATTTAATTGATGATAACAGCGATGGAAATACAAATTTCACGCTGCCGAACCCCGACTTTAGTGTTATGGAATTCAGATCGAACATGGTACTTCGCTGGGAATTTGTTCCTGGCTCTACCTTCTTCCTCGTGTGGTCTCAGGGTAAAAACAGCCATTCAGATGATGGAGTTTTCAATTTAAGTAATAATTTTGACCAGCTTGTTAAAGCCCGTGCAACTAATATTTTTCTTGTTAAATTCTCTTACCGGTTTAGTATGTAAATTTTTTACATTAGTTTTACAAAAATTAGAAATCGGTAATGATTTGTTCGGTTCAAAGTAGTTATAAAATTATTTCAGCCACTTTTACCACTTTAAACCTCCCAGCCGAGGCAAGACAAGTTAAAAAGAGGGAAGCTGTTTAAATCAGTGCCCCCTTTGGTGAAATAGATAACCACTGATTATTTATACTTCACTTTTCCAGACCGGACACTATTTGTTTATAATTAAATATCAAATATTAAAACTACATGTCCATTACGTTACAAGATGTCAGAAATAAAAAGCAAAAAAAGGACTTTGTCAACCTTCCTTTCGAAATATACCGGGGTAATACTTATTGGGTTCCACCCTTAAAATCAGACGAGTTAAAAAGTTTTGATCCCGACCACAATCCTGCATTGCGTTTTTGTGATGCAAAATATTGGCTGGCCTATCGCAATGGAAAACCTGTAGGACGTATTGGTGCTATCATCAACTACAAATACAACGAAAAGGTGGGAAAAAAGCTAGGACGCTTCACAAAACTGGAATTTTTCGATGACAAAGAAATTTTCAGGATGCTGATGGACAAGGCTGTTGAATGGATGAAAGAAAAAGGGATGAAAACAGTTCATGGCCCGCTGGGGTTCACTAATCTCGACAATCAGGGACTGCTTATTGAGGGATTTGATTATCTACCTTCGGTAGCCTCGGTTTATCATCTCCCTTATTATCAAAAACATATCGAAGGCTATGGTTTCCGAAAAGAGATTGACTGGCTTGAATTTCGTTTAAATGCCGGACGCAAAGCTATTGAAAAAGCAACCCGTGGAGCAGGGCTAATGAAGAAACGTTTTGGCTTTGAGGTAATCAGGTTTGAAAAGACAAAAGAGCTTCTCCCATACACCGAAGTCCTTTTCGGTATTGTAAATGAAGCCTTCGCCTCGCTGCCGTTTGTTGCCCCTTTCGATAAGAAAATGGTAGAGATGTACACAAAAAAATATTTTAAAGTTATCAATCCGAAATATGTTTACTTTGTAAAGAAGGATAGCGAAATAGTAGGTTTTATAGTTGCTGTCCCCTCTTTGTCAGAGGCCATGCAAAAAGCTAACGGCAAGTTGTTTCCGTTTGGCTTTTACCATATTAAAAAAGCCATTAAGAACCCCGAAGTCATCGATTTCTTTTTGGGGGGCGTAAAACCTGAATATGAACATGAAGGTGTTGCTGTTGTTTTGTATTCGGAAATCCAAAACCAAATGCTTAGAGACGGGCTGCACATTGTGGAGACAACAGGCAATTTTGAAACAAATCGTCATGTTATCGCTAACTGGAAAAATTTCGAGAATATCCAGCACAAGCGCAGACGCTGTTTTATCAAAGACATTTGAAAATAATGGCCTTTTTGGTACGCCGGCCACAACTTCTCTGATTTTATTTCAACTTGTTGTTACCCATCGTCTGAACACGAAAGATTATTGCTCACAGGAATAGCTAAAAATCATTATGTTTGCGGCTTAAAAAAACAGGCATGGGCATCATTATTAAAGTCGTCAGAAACAAAAAAGAGAAAAAAGATTTTGTTAATCTGCCATTTAAAATATACAAAGGTAATTCGTATTGGGTACCCCCGCTAAAATGTGACGAAAAGAAAGCCATGGACCCTAAACACAATCCGGCCATGCGTTTTTGTGATTCCGAATTCTGGGTGGCATACCGCGATGGGAAGCCCACAGGTCGGATAGCAGCCATTGTTAATCACAAGTATAACGAAAAAGCAGGGAAAAGGCTGGGACGTTTTTCCAAACTGGAGTTTTTCGATGACAAAGAAGTTTTTCAGGCTCTCATGAACAAAGCCGTGGCATGGCTCAAAGAAAAGGGAATGACGACCATCCACGGCCCGCTGGGGTTCACCAACCTCGATAACCAAGGGCTGCTGATTGATGGGTTTGATTTCCTGCCATCAATTGCATCTGTTTATCATCACCCTTATTATCAGAAATATATAGAAGCCTTTGGCTTTGAAAAAGAAATAGACTGGGTGGAATTTCGGCTGCACATTGGGGCAAAAAACATTGAAAAGGCAAATCGCGGTTCTGAGCTTCTGAAAAAACGGTTTGGTTTTGAGCTTGTCAGCTTCAAAAAAACTAAAGACATTTTACCCCATGCCGAAAAGCTTTTCGATGTGCTTAATCAGGCTTTTGCCAAGCTCCCGTTCGTAACCCCTTTTGATAAAGAGATGCGGGATATGTACGCCAAAAAATATTTCAAAGCCATCAATCCCAAATATGTCTATCTTATAAAAAAAGATGATGAAATGCTGGGATTTATGCTGACGGTTCCCTCCTGTTCGGAAGCCATGCAAAAAGCCAACGGGAGGTTATTCCCTTTTGGATTTTATCACATTATGAAAGCCATGAAACATCCCAAGGTAATTGATTTCTTCCTGAGTGGGGTAAAACCTGAATACGAACATCAGGGAGTGGCCGTCTTGCTGTACGCAGCTATCCAAAACCAAATGCTAAAAGATGGGATTGATACGATAGAAACCACCGGTATTTTTGAGACAAATCACCATGCCATCTCCAACTGGAAAAACTTTGACCACATACAGCACAAGCGCAGACGTTGTTTTACTAAAGAAATTTAAAAAAACGTTATATCTCCGGTAAGGAGAAAATCAGGATTGCCGGATATTCCCTATCTTTGCTTATCAAAAACAGTTGAAATACATTACATCTCTTCGCATGAAATACAACAGAATTCTCTTAAAATTAAGTGGCGAAGCCCTTATGGGCAACAAGCAATATGGCATTGATCCTGAAATATTAACTACCTATTGCAACGACATTGTCTCCATTGTCAGCATGGGGGTACAAACAGCCATCGTGATTGGCGGGGGGAACATTTTCCGCGGGTTGCAGGGTGCTGCAGAAGGTTTCGACCGCGTGCAGGGCGATTACATGGGCATGCTGGCCACGGTCATCAATTCCATGGCATTGCAAGCCGAACTGGAAAAACAGGGTTTAAAAGTCAAACTGCTTTCAGGGCTGTATATTGACCCGATTACCGAAACCACCAGTGGCCGGAAAGCCATCGATTATCTCGAAAAAGGTTTTGTTGTGATTATTGCAGGTGGCACAGGCAATCCTTTCTTTACCACCGACTCGGCATCTGCACTGCGTGCTGTCGAAATTCATGCAGATGTGCTGCTGAAAGGCACCCGTGTGGATGGCGTTTACACCGCTGACCCGGAAAAAGATCCCACTGCTGCCAAATTTGATACCCTTACTTTTGACGAAGCCTATGAGAAAAACCTAAAAGTAATGGACATGACCGCTTTTACACTCTGCAAAGAAAATAATCTTTCCATCCTTGTTTTTGACATGAACAAAAAAGGAAATCTTGAAAAAGTGGTTACGGGCAAAAAAATCGGGACGCTGGTAAGCCGGTAGCAAATTGGACATCAATCTTTCAGCAACAAAACCAACTGAAAGCTAAAGCTTACACCTCACGCTGCGAAGCATAAGCCCGCCATTTATCAATCACCACTTGCATATCTTCAGGCAGGGCGGACGAAAAGCGGAGCATTTTTCCGGAAACAGGATGAACAAAGCCCAGTGTCATGGCATGTAACGCCTGACGTGGTAATATTTTAAAACAATTCTGCACAAACTGTTTGTATTTTGTAAACGTGGTTCCTTTGAGGATAATGTCACCACCGTAACGCGCATCACTAAACAGCGGATGCTGCAAATAGCGGAAATGCGCCCTGATTTGATGGGTACGACCGGTTTCCAGCTGGCATTTCACCAGTGTCACATAGCCCAGCCGTTCTTCAACCTTAAAATGAGTAATGGCGGGTTTGCCATACAAGCCGTCAGGAAAAACTGTCATCTGTCGGCGGTCTTTGGGATGACGACCTATGTTGCCCTCGATGGTGCCTTCGTCTTCTTCAAAATCGCCCCAAACCAGCGCCTGATATTTACGCTCTACACTATGGTCAAAGAACTGTTTGGCCAGTCTTGTCTGTGCCAGTTCATTCTTAGCCACCAGTAGCAACCCACTGGTATCCTTGTCGATACGATGTACCAAATAGCCAAAACCATTCTCCACATCTTTGGTGTCTTTTTCCTGGAAGTAACCAGCCAACGCGTTCAGCAAAGTACCGGTGTAGTTGGCATGAGCCGGGTGAACAACCATTCCGGCTACTTTGTTTACCACAATCACATCTCTGTCTTCATAAACTACTTCGATTGGTAAATCTTCAGGCAAAATTTCCACGTCACGTGGCGGATGCGACAATACAACAGAAATAACATCTCCGGGCCGCACCTTATAATTGGATTTAACCGGTTTGTCGTTGATGAGGATATTTCCGGCCTTTGCAGCAGTCTGTATCTTATTTCGCGACACATTTACAATACGGTTAAACAAAAATTTATCGATGCGTAATGCTTCCTGCCCCGGATCGACAACAATACGGTGGTGTTCATACAGCTCCTGACCATCATCGGTCACAAGAAAGGGCTCTTTTTCTTTCATATCTAATGTTTTACGATAAATTTAGCAGAATAAATCCGATTTTCGGATTTTATACGAAGCAGGTACATTCCATTGCTCAGAAAGCGTGTATCCAGAAAGTCCCGGCGTAATGTCCGGTGGCTCACCAACTGGCCAAACAGGTTGTAAACAGCTACTTCCAAGGCAACACCGGGTGTTAGGCCGTGAGCGGTAAAACGAAGCCGGCTTTGCGTTGGATTGGGATAAACATTTAACGCCACTTCCTCCGCCGGTAAAAGTTTGCCCGTCCCCAGGATCATGTCCAGTCCAAGTACCGGCCGCAAAAGCAAGGCTCCTTTAAAGCTGGTTTTATACCACGCGTTATCCGCAAAGTAGAAGATATCGTTGCTGGCATCGTGGTTGGTATCAAAACCAACATTCAGGCTTTGGTTTTGCTGCTGATAGCCCACGTAAAAAGTTCCTGAAACCAAAATCGCCGTATCAAGCCGGTAAGTGGTAAAAGGATAAATACCTTTTTCCCAATAAACTTTGAGGTTGTCCTGCCGATAAATTTCCTCACCCGGTTTACCATTATTATCGCGCCAGACCACCAGATCAAAAAATGGTGAGGGAGTATCTTTTAGTTTGTTGAAATAAATACGCAGCGCACGCAACGTATCGGGGACATTTATCTTAAAACGATAAGCCAGCTTCGCCCCGGCAGGTTCCAGCGTATATCCCATCTCCGGGACACCATCATCATAAGCATACTCGTTGTAGAATCCCTGCCGGTAAATCATGGAATCTACAAGCGGCGGTGATACCGAAGAGTCGCTAATGTAATGCCTGATAAGATAGGAAGTCGTATCGCGGTCGTAATCCAGCGAGAAAAGGCCGTTTACCGGAGGGCAGGCCTGAGCTGCGCCACCACTGCTGTTACAGTTCTGAAACCCAAATTGATAAAACGGTGGCAACGTCTGGTTTCCGCCATCATAACCATAGGCAAACGAGCCATTTACCTGACTAACCTTGTAATAATAATGAATATCATGGTCGGTACGATCCAGATTATCGATGTAAACATGGAAGTCGGGGGTCAGCGAGTTGGTTGGATCAGAACGGTATTGCCGGTAAGGCATCTCGGTGTAATGTTTCAGGAAAACCGGATTTGTCCCTGAAAAGCCAATGGCACGATAGGTGGTGTCTGCAGCCGAACGTCCGGCATTAAGATAGACATAATCCACATTCCACTCATCTACATTACTTTGCCAACTGGAGTTAATGTTGCTGGCAATGCTGGCATAATTGAAAAACCTAAACTGAAAGCCTTTGTAAAAGCAGGCTGGATTACGCAAAGGAACCATAACCTGCACAAAGTCTTTCCCATATTTTTTCTTAAAATCTTTTAGGGTCATGCCGGGAGATTTCCAGACTGTCTGCCATGCCGTTGCGGGAACAAAAACTGAATCGCAGGGAAACAAAATGCTATCGCCCCACACCAGCGTGCTGTAATTGATAACATAAAAATTGGTATCACAGGGAGGCTTTGCCCATAATGTATCCAAAGGATACAGCGTATCCTGCGAACTGCTGAGGAAGTTATTCACGGAAACCCATGTTGAGTCGATACGTGAGAAGATTGTATCACCTGTCAGCATACGGAAAGCCAGCACCAGCGAATCACCCACTTCGGGAGCATCGCCCAATCCCTGCGGTTGGTAATAAAAACTTAGATATAACGAATCGGCCGGGCCCAGCTTTGCCGGCACAGGCGAAAATACCGAATCGAGCCTTATGGGTTGTGAGGTAAGCCGGTCGGCCTTAAAAGGTACTGAAACAGCTGTGCTGTATATATTTCCGGTTGAGTCAAGCGCGTCAAACGTGACTACCCACTGGTTGGGGGGCAGATAGCAGAAACTATTGTTGACAAAGGTGGCCTTTTCGACCCAGCGATGTGCATCCGGGAACACCCGCGAAGTGGTAAAATCATCAAAAAACGGTAGTGTAAGCAACGGAGCAAGCAGATATGATTTAGACACTGGACTTTTTTCTTCGTTCAGGATTTTCTGCCTCACAATTTCGTTGGCTGGAAGTCCGGTTAACACTTCCTGCGCCAGCATTGCCGGTATGGCGGCAAGCCACAAAACCGCTATGGCAAACCATCGCTTCCTCATGGCGTTTGCGTTCGGACTGTCTGTACCTGAATAGAATCCTGTTGTGTGCTGTCGGCCAACATTTGCTGAATATAATCTTTGAAATTGAAATTCTCATCAGAGCGATACCAAATATCTACCGGGCTTCCCATGTCGAGAAGAGAATGACTGTAAAAAGCAGGTTCCATCTTATAAACACGTGCATGGGCAGTATCCTCCCCATCCAGAAAATATTCCTGCCCCACATTGAGCGAAGAATAATACAAAGCGGCATGGACTGCTTTCATCTTTTTTCCTACCAAAAAAGGCAAGGGAACAGGAGTAGGATGGCTACCTTTACCCACCACCAGGCCGATGGCCGTACCTTTGGGAATTTTCGTACCTGTTTCGACAGGTTCACCGTTTAGCAGCTGATCCACAACCGCATTCTTGGCAAAATAATCTACATATTGCAAATGCTTAACATTCAGGCCTTTTTCTTCGAGCAGCACCAGTGCCTGCCGCAACGAAAGATTTCGCAAATCAGGCATCTCCACCATCTCCTTTGTTTTGGCAACAATGGTCAGATAAACGTGGCGTCCTTTTTTCACCTTGGATCCCGGTAACGGGTTCTGCATTACAATGGATCCTGGAGCATGGCGCACATCATATACCGAATCAATCACCATCAAATCAAAATATTGATTAAAGTCTTTCTGATTCAATCCCTGAACAGTCTGTCCGCTAAAATCCGGAACAAGGTAGACCTCCCCATGTCGGGTAAAAACAGCCAGGAATTTAAAAATGCCCCAAAAGATTACCAGCGTTAACACAAAGGCAATCAACAATTGAAGATAAAATTTCTTTTGTCCCAAAAAATAAAAAAAACCCATGTTTGATCTTTTAATCGAAAGTATCGTCTAAAACGGCTTTAAATATTAACTTTGTTCAACAATTAATATTGTACACCATTCGGCAAAGGTAAAAATTATTGGGAAGGAAAAATGAGAATTTCCAGCCCGGCAAGAAATCATAAAACGATTAACCATGAAGAATATAGCTATTGTTTGCGGAGGCAATTCGGGTGAATTTGATATTTCTATGGCCAGCGGAAAGATGGCCTATAAGCACATCGATAGGGAAAAATACCGACCGTTCCTCGTTATGATACAAAACCAGCAATGGGAATGGTATATGGAAAGTGGAGAAAAAAGCCCTGTCAACAAGAGCGATTTCTCCGTTATAAAAGCAGGTGAAACCATTCATTTTGATGCCGTTTTCAATGCCATTCACGGTACGCCTGGCGAAGATGGTAAACTACAGGGATACTTCGACTTGCTGAAGATTCCTTATACCTCTTGTGGCGTGGACGTATCAGCCCTGAGTTTCAACAAATTTCTGTGTAACAGGTTTGTCCGGTCGTTCGGAATTAAAACAGCAGCCTCTTTTTCCTTTTTGAAAGGAGAAAAAGTTGACAAAACAAAAGTTATTGATAACCTGGGGCTTCCGATTTTTATCAAACCTTCCGGAAGTGGTTCCAGCGTGGGTGTTTCTAAAGTCAACAAACCCGAAGAATTTGATGAAGCCGTAGGAAGAGCCTTTCAGGAAGACAACCGGGTACTCATCGAAGAGGCTATCGAAGGTCGTGAAATTGCGTGTGGGCTGGTAAAAAGAGGCCATGAGTTACTGGTTTTCCCACTTACCGAAATCATTTCACAAAATGACTTTTTCGACTACAATGCCAAATATTCCGAGGGAAAAGCCAGAGAAATAACACCGGCAGACGTTTCCACGGAGATTGAAACCGAAATCAAAGCCATCTCTTCCATACTTTACCGGCAAATGGATTGCCGCGGTTTTGTCCGTTTCGATTATATCCTTACCCAAACAGAGCTCTTCTTTCTGGAACTCAACTCTATTCCGGGCATGACTGAAGCCAGTATCATACCCAAACAGGCCGAAGCTTTTGGACTGACAAAAAAAGAGCTTTTCACGATGGTGGTGGATAATTTGTTTCTGTAGCGGCGATAAGGAAAAAATAATCCTGGATTTTCGGAAAT
>CAYYOW010000011.1:0-39157 GCA_964473395.1 uncultured Lentimicrobiaceae bacterium
ATAGAATGTCAGATTCCGGTTCTGATGATTCGGGTTCGAATCCCGGCGGGATCACTTTTTAAAGAGGCTTAATCATTTGATTGAGCCTCTTTTTGTTTATTAAGCCTGATTTGATTGCCGTTTAGAGAATTTTTGAGATGACAACGATGGTTACTTTCATCTCATTGTAACCCCCATTTTGAATATTAGTTGGTAATATTTCCCGGATTAGACAAAGGAATAAGAAAGAAATTTTTTATAACATCAACGGTTTCACAAAAGCCTCAATGTCCTTTTCAGTGATTTCTCTGTCACACAGGATGAGCAGGCGCTCTACCACGTTGTGTAGTTCTCGTACATTACCGGTCCACCGGAAAGACTGCAACATTTTCAGTGCTTCATCAGTGATGTTTTTGTCGGGCTTTCCCTGAGACATTGATAGTTCGGTAATAAAATGATGAACAAGTAGTGGAATGTCGTCGATGCGCTCGCGCAGCGGTGGTACTTGCATAACAATAACACTCAGCCGGTGATAGAGGTCTTCACGGAAGTTACCTTTTTTAATTTCTTCGGGGAGATTTTTGTTGGAGGCTGCCAAAACACGTACATCCACCGGAATTTCCTTTTCGCCTCCCACGCGGGTTATCTTGTTCTCTTGCAACGCCCTTAAAACTTTGGCCTGAGCCGACAAACTCATATCACCAATTTCATCGAGAAAAAGTGTACCACCATGTGCCAGCTCAAAGTCGCCCCGCCGTTGTTTGATGGCCGAAGTAAACGAACCCTTTTCATGTCCAAAAAGCTGACTTTCAATAAGCTCGGAAGGGATAGCAGCACAGTTTACTTCAAGGAAAGGTGATTTTACCCGGATACTTTGTTCGTGGATTTGCCGTGCAACCAGCTCTTTACCCGTGCCATTTTCTCCGGAAATCAGCACCCGTGCATTGGTAGGTGCCACGCGGGCAATCATCTCCTTTAGCTGTACCATGGAATGTGAATTACCCACGAGTTCATATTTTTTCTCGATCTCCTTTTTCAGTGATTTGGTTTGGTTTACCAAAGCTTTTTTGTCGATGGCATTACGCAGGGTTATGAGCAGGCGGTTCAGGTCGGGAGGTTTCACAATGAAATCATAGGCTCCCTTTTTTATAGCTTCCACTGCCGTTTCAATAGTCCCATGCCCTGAAATCATAATTACCGGACAATCAGTAAACAGTTGCAAGGCATCCAGAACTTCCATACCGTCCATTTCGGGCATTTTTATATCAAGCAAAATCACATCGTAAGCCGCTGCTTTGGCCAACTCCAATCCATCCATACCGTTAGCAGCCAGATCTACTTCATATTTTTCAAACTCCAGAATCTCTTTAAGTGTCCGACGGATACTGCTTTCGTCATCGATGACCAATATTTTTGCCATGAGGTTATTTTTTTTCAAAATTAATCATTCTTTGCGTTAAAGCGCGCACCCGGTAAGTCTGTCTGTTACATTTTTTTTACATTCGCAAAAAACTACAGATAAGATGGCAAAATATTCATTTCAAAATCAGGTCGTTATTATTACCGGAGCTTCTTCCGGCATTGGCAAAGAGCTTGCGCTACAACTTGCTGCAAAGGGCGCCTTGCTGGCTCTGGGCGCACGTAATATGGAGAAACTTGAGAAAGTTGCCGAAGCCTGCCGGCAAAAAGGAGGTACGGCCGTGGCTGTTCAATTGGATGTAGCTGACAAAGAGAGTTGCCGGACTTTCATCGAAAAGTCAGTGGAAAAATTTGGGAAGATCGATCTGCTGGTAAACAATGCCGGAATTTCCATGTGGGCCTATTTTGAAGAGTTCACGGATTTGACACCGTTTGAACGGATTATGCAGGTAAACTATTTCGGAAGTCTGTACTGTACTTTTTATGCTTTACAGTTCCTAAAGAAAACAAAAGGCCGTCTGGTAGGCGTCTCCAGCCTTACCGGAAAAACAGGTGTTCCCACGCGAAGTGGATACGCTGCCAGCAAACATGCCGTGGCCGGATTTTTTGATACGTTGCGCATCGAGTTAAAAGACACTGGCGTGAGCGTGACTATGATTTATCCAGGATTTGTAGCTACTGATGTGCGCAAACTTGCCATGGGCAGTGATGGAAAGTCACTGGGTAAAAGTCCGTTGGACGAAACCGGTACCATGACTGTTGAAAAGTGTGTTAGCCTGATGATACCGGCTATTGCTAAACGTAAACGCGAGCTGGTGATGACATTGAAGGGCAGACTCGGGCTTTGGCTGAAACTAATTGCACCGGGTCTGGTAGATCGGATTGCCTTAAAGGCCGTGTCGAGAAAGTAAGCGGATATAAAAAAAGCGGGTATTGTTTAAAATATCCGCTTTCCTCAAAATGAAATATCGTTTTACAATTTCATAGAAATGCCGATGGTGGAGCTGAAATAAGTTCCACTACCAACCTCAACATTGAGACCCCATGTTTTATCCCAGTACCAGCGGCCGCCTATATGGATGCCACTACTGAAACTAATACTACGGCTAAAGTCAAGGCCCATGGTGGCCCCGGCATATAAGTCCCAGGTACTGTGTATATTCAGCATCCGGTTAAAGTGGTAATCGGCTCTTCCGGAAACGATAAAACTGAAATTATCATAAAACACAAAATTGATCTGCGGGCCGACAGTCCAATTTGGATTAACGGTAAAATCCATGTAGGCATATATTGGAAATCCTCCTGAATAGATACCGGCACCGGCATTTAACTGTACCTTGCTTTTGGTAAGTACTGTTTCCAAATTACTTTGAGCAAATATGTTCCCGGTCAGAACAAAAAACATGGCAGCAGAAAGAAAGAGGAGTCTTTTCATAAAAAATTAATTTTAAAATGGTTTCAAGACAACTGCAAAGTTAAACGTATTTTTATTTTTGCCGCTCCTTTAGCCGAAGTTCGTTATTATATGCCAGAATTACCGTTATAATTAAAACTCCAAGTATGTAATAAACAAAATTGGGAATGGGAACAGGGGCTCCACTAGCGTAAGAATGCAATCCGGAGAGATAATAATTTACTCCGAAATAAGTCATTAATATGGAGAAAAACCCGATTATGGAAGCGAGGTTAAAAGTGAATCTGGATTTTAACCCTGGGATAAAGCGCATATGTACAATAAAGCTGTAAACCAATATACTTACTAATGCCCAGGTCTCTTTGGGATCCCAGCCCCAATAGCGACCCCAGCTTTCGTTAGCCCATACACCACCGATAAAAGTTCCAATGGCAAGCATATATAAACCGACAGTGAGTGTTCGTTCGTTAATAGTTGTTAGTTCTTTAATATGATTTACCATGAGCAAATGGTTCTTGGGCGTTTTCATAATCGTTAAAATCAGGTTGAAAAAGCCTAGCAAAGCTCCCAGCGCCAGGAATCCGTAGCTGGCTGTTATTACGGAAACGTGAATAGTCAGCCAGTAGGATTTCAGTACAGGAACCAAATTGGTAATTTCCGGATCCATCCAGCTTAAGTGTGCCACAAACAGGATGATGGAAGCCAGCAAAGTGGTGGCAGCTATGGTCATTTTTGACCGTCTTGAGAACAGCAGCCCGGCCAGTACAGTAACCCAGCCAATATAAATCATGGACTCATAACCATCGCTCCACGGGGCGTGTCCCGAAATATACCAGCGAAGTCCCAGTCCGAAGGTCTGTAGTAAGAATCCGACAAAGATGATGCCCACGAAAAAATTCAAAATCACCCGCAGAGCTTTGGTGTCTTTAAAAATAGCGACAAACGTCAGGACAATCATAACCAGACCTATCAGGCTGTATGCTATGGCGAGCCGGAAGAAAATCATCCAACGGTTGTAAAGGATCTCGGCGTTAATTTTGCTTTGCGAAGGAATTAGTGCAGCACCGTATTTCTTTTGGTAGGAGGAGAAACTTGCCAGTAGCTCATGTGCAAGCTTTGTTTTTCCTTTTGCCAGCGCCTGCAAATATTGTGGGATAACACTAACAACAATCACCGAATCCTGACCTGACAGGGTAGTAGCTTTCGTTGCCGGCGAGTACCATGTGTGGTGTAAGTTTTTCGAATCAGGTATAATTCTAAGAAACTGCCCCGTGTAAACCATGTACGCTATGTTCATGCGCTCGTCCACTTTCATAACTTCCCTATCAAACACTCCCCTCTGGGAAGGCTTTGCAGCATAAACTTCTGTAACGTATTTCTGAAGTTTGTACGTATTGTTTTTCATGTCGATAAAGTCAAAGTAGGAGGCATATTTCCCTTTTATACCAATAACTCTGGCCAGTTTTTTACTGGTTACTTTAATCATGGGAACTTGTTGCCAGTAAATTGGGTTGCTCATCATCCCCAGCAAAACCTGATCGGGATTAAGGCCGTGGAAACGACTCTTCCATGTGAGTTTTCGCAATACTTCACTTGCCAGGGTGTTTATCGGCTTTATTCTGCCATCGTTGGATTGCACCAATAGGCGTCCGAATTGATCAGCTTCCGACTTGTTTATTTTGGGAACACTATTAAAATTAAAATGTTTGTGCTGGGCGTAACCAGTTGCTGATAAAGTGGTTGTGAAAAGTATTAAAAAAAGAATTGTTTTGGTTGTAGCCGATATTTTCTTCAAATATCTTCCCATGGCTGCGAAATGACTTTTGCTGTTCAGCAGCGACAGCATCATGCCCAAAGCCATCAGGAAGTAGCCTGCATACGTGAAAAGGGTTCCCCAATAGTCATGGTTTACTGAAAGTATACTTCCCTGTTCGTCCCGGTCATAAGAAGATTGAAAGAATCGGTATCCTCTGTAATTTAAAACATGGTTCATATAGATATGGTAAGGTATATTAAGGTTTTTTTCTTTATCAATGATAACTACACGACTGGCATAACTTGAAGGGCTCATGGAGCCAGGGTAACGTTTCAGTTCAAACTTGTTCAGCTTGATGGAAAAAGGCAGCTTTATTTCACTGGCGCCATAATCCATTCTCACATTAATGCCGTTAAGCGTAAAAAAGTTTTCTTCACCACGATAACCTGTTCCTCCTCTAAGCATAACCTCTTTTGACTGGTTTCCCGAAGTGGCTTTCACAACAAGCACATCCATCAAGTTGGCATTTTTGTTACCACTGGGGGCATAACTTATTTTGCCATGAGAATAAAAGTTTGTCAATACCATGTTCAGTCCGTTTTCGCTGTATAGTTTTCCTTTTTCTAATGGATAAGGTTTTCCCGGAGCCAGTGTCTCGGTAACCCTGCTTTTCATGGAAGTAGTGTGAAGCGTGTCGGGAGTAGTAATGAAAAGTATTCCTCCTTTTAAGGAAATATTCACTGCTTTGGGATTATTTGCTTTTCCAAATCTTATGATGTGACTTCCAACTTGTTGTTCATCACCGTCTTTAAGATAGATGTTTAGCCGTCCTGAGGTACCGGCAGAGGCAACCAGAGTAATTATCGGTGTACCTGTCTGGCCTTCGGAAATAATTTCACGGGCATTAGAAATAAATCTGACTGCTTTTAACTCAATATGCTTGTTGCCAACTTTCAGGCTTTGATGATAATCATCAGGGGTGAGTGTCGAAAGCAGTACATGCTCCTTCGCCTTTACGGAGTCGTTTTTAGTTACAGCGCTTACTTCCACGTAGGTACGGTCGGAAAGAATGGTGTTTGAAGTCTCTCCCTGGCGTAGATGTAATATACCTTCAAAGCTTACAAAACGGGTGATGGTTGCACCCAAAAGGATAATTAGAAATGCGAGATGGAAAATAAACATGGTAAATTTTCCCTTGCGATACATTCGAAACCGGATAATGTTGGCAATAAGATTTGCAGCCAGCAACCCGAGCAAAACATCAAACCAGGTAGCATTGTAAACTACCGCTCTGGCGGCAGTACTGCCAAAATCGTTCTCGATAAAGGTAGCTGCTCCAATGCTAAAGGCGAAAATTAAAATTAAAACGCCCATGCTTTGCATGGAGAAAAATATATTGGATAACTTCTTCATATTATTTAGTTATTTAGGTGAAATAGTAACTCATGTAATTATTTTTCAGGATGATCAATTTTTTTGAATCAAGTCACAAAATTAATTTACCATCCGTGGTTACAAGTTATATAATTATGGTAAATACTTATATATTTTTAGAATCAGATCGTTAAAGCAATTGAATTCAAGTGTTTACTAATTGAATTCTAGTTTTTATTTTTATCTATGGACACATCCAGTGCCCCCACACCAAATTTGCTGATGGAGGCCACGGAGTCTTCCAAATGTTCATACTCTTTTAATTCATTAATAATAGCATTTTTTAATGTTCCGTTTCCCACGCCGTGAATAAAGGTTATTTTGCGATAGCCCTCAATAATGGCGCTTTCCAGCGCTTTCCTAAAATGGTTCATTTGCAATTGAAACATATCGCGGCTTTCCATGCCTGCAATATTATCAACTATTTCACCAATGTGTAAGTCAACAATAGCTTCGCCCACGTCCGTGCGGAATTTATCAATGAAAGGGATTTCGCGTTTGACGGCAGCTTTTGTCTTTTGGGGTTCTCTGTCGAATTTCTGCTGTATTGCATTTTCCACAGCCTCACGGAAAGTTGACCGCAGGGCAATGACCGAAATAATGGCTTTTTCGTTGGTGAGCGTGTTCGTCTGATAACTTCCCTCTGAAAAAAAACGGTTTGCCCGGATGTCAATAACAGAATGTATCGGGAAAAAGACCTTTTCGGGATTCGTTTCGTGTATTATGATTTGAATGATACCCCGAAGCCACTGGTCAATTTCATCGCGGGTGATGGTTGCTAAAACCATCTTGGATTCTGATGGAACCGAGCCGTAATCAACTCCTTCCAACTTTTCGTTACGTTCCAGAAAGAGGTTGTAAAGGATATCGAAAGGAGTGTGATTCACCAGAAGGATATCCATATCGCCAGTGAGTACCCATTGTTGTTCGTGTGGCTCAAACATCAGGTAGAAACCCTCCTTTTCTTTGGTTTGTCCCCATGGGTTTATGTTGCTCACACTGTTTTCTTCCGTTTCGGAAGTCTCCTCAACTTTTGGAGTACTGCCTTTTTGCGGCTCATACACTCCAAAATGTATCTCTTCTGCTTCCTGCTCCCTGTAATCCGGAATCAGGTCCTTGCTAAGTACGGGAATTTCGAAACCTTCATCTGTTTCAACCTTCACTAACTTGTTGTCTACCAGCGCCGTAATCAGGCCGCCACCTGTTTCGTTCAGGAATTTAACTTTATCACCAACTTTAAACCGCATGCTCCTTTTAACTTTAGGCTGGCAAAGATAAATAATAATAGTGTGAGAGAATAATTATTTAGATTGGTTCAATCATATTTATGACAACGATGATGCGCTGTGGAAAAGGCAGCAGGAAAGGGATGTCCGGGTAAGTTGTTATTTATTTCACTATAAATGGTTGTTACCTGATTGTCATACAAATTATTATAGCGTTGCCTGTTTTGATATTTTATTAACAGATATAAATTGAGTTGTCAAAAACAAAGCGGTCAGCCTGGCCGTTATTTGAAAAATTATTTAATGGATTTTAACAAAGTCACGTGTTGTTTTCAATTTGAAAGTTTATACTTTTGCAAGTATAGCCTCCCTTTTTTGGAATAGATATAAAAAAAGAATGAAAAAGTTAATGTTGGTGATATTCTCGTTGCTTTTGCTGAGTGTTTCGTGTAATAAGCATGTGGTTAAGCAACAATCTTACAATCCGACTCCTTTCAAAATTAAGATTCCTTTTGGTTTCCCCGATAAGCTGAACATTCCCGCTGACAATCCCATGACGGTTGAGGGTGTGAAACTGGGGAGGTACCTGTTTTACGATGGCCGGCTTTCGGGACGAACTGTTCCTGATTCCATGATGAGCTGTTCTACCTGCCATCTGCAAAGGCGTTCTTTTGAAGCTGGTATAGATAATGCGCGTTTCCCCGGAGGTATTGTCCGTGGTATTCGTGGCAAAAGAACCCACCATGTGATGCTGCCTATGATAAATCTAGTGTGGAATTTCAACGGTTACGGCTGGAACGGATTTTTGTATCGTGATAACCCGAATCCTAACATGCGGAACCTTGAAGATATGGTGCGTGAGGCAGTAACTTCACCTGTGGAAATGGCAGGTGATACCATGCAGGTGAAGGCCCTTTTCCAGTCAATACCCGGCTATCCGGAACTCTTTTACAAGGCTTTTGGCAGTAAGACCATAACTTTTTTAAACATTGAAAAAGCCATCGCACAGTTTGTGCGGACGCTCATATCGGCTAACTCAAAATTTGACCAATATATGAGAGGGGCGGTGCAACTCTCGCAAGCAGAACTACATGGCTATGTCCTGTTTACCACAGAAAACGGAGCCGATTGTTTCCACTGCCATGGCGGATATGGCAACCCGTTGTTTACCACCAACTTATTTTATAATAATGCACTGGATACTGTTTTTAATGACCCTGCCGACCGTTTTGCCATTACCGGAAATCCGGTAGATCACGGGGCTTATAAAGCCCCTACTTTGCGTAATGTTGAACTTACCGGTCCCTACATGCGTGACGGGCGGTTTAAAACGCTGGAGGAAGTCATCGATTTCTATTCCGGTGGTCTGCATGATTCCCCATATGTCAATCCTTTAATGCATCACATAAACGATGGTGGTGTGCGGCTTACCCCCAATGAGAAGAAAGATCTGCTTAGTTTTATCAAGACTTTACGGGACAATAGTTTTTTGACGAATTCTGATTTTTCCAGACCGGATAAATTTCCGGATGAAAAATAATTATTCTTATCTTTGGTCTTTAATTGCTCTATGAAAAAAACACTAAAACTTCCGCTCATTCTTCGGCTCACGGTAGTACTACTGTTTTTGTGGCTTGCCTATTTTATTTTGACAGAATTTCGTAATTACCTTTATCCTATAACTTTAGGGGGGCTTTTTGCCTATCTGCTCTTTCCCATAGCAAGCTATCTCGAAAAACACAGCGTTCCACGAATCCTTGCCAACATCCTGAGTATCCTTTTGGGCATTGCCGTGGTTAGCGGTGTGTTTTTCTTCATTTACAAGCAGATGGGACTTTTCCTTGAAGATCTTCCGTCACTGAAGATTACAGCATCAAAAAACATCAATTCGATTTTTAAATATTTGACGCAGTTGACAGGTGTTGAAACGCCCCAGCTGAAAGAACAATTTAAGCTCTTTGCGGGAAACCTGCTGAGTCTTAGTGGAAGCAATTTTAAAAGTACATACGGTGCCACTTTTCAAACGGTTTTTACCGTGGGCATCATGCCTGTTTATATTTTTTTCCTGCTTTTTTATCGCAATAAATTTCATAATTTTATTCTCATGGTTGTCCCTGCAGAAAAACATGCTATTGCGCAGAAAATTCTTGATGAGGTAAATCGGCTTGTGGTACACTATATGACCGGAGTTTTTATCGTAGTATCCATACTGGTGGTTTTAAATAGTACGGGCTTCGTTATTATTGGTATGAAACACGCCCTGCTGCTCGGCGTTTTGGCAGCAATAATGAATTTTATTCCCTATTACGGCACCATTATCGGTTACATGTTCCCACTATTTATTGCTGTTTTTACTATGGGCTCGCCTCAATACGCTTTCCTTGTGGTTATCCAGTTTATTATTGTGCAATTTACTGAAAATAATATTCTTACACCCAACATTGTGGGAGCGCATGTGAGTATCAACCCTTTTATGATTATTCTGGCCATTACTTTTGGCGGATTTATCTGGGGATTGCCGGGGATGTTTATTGCCGTTCCCGTAGCTGCTGTTTTTCGTGTTTTGGGTGAGAACATCCCCGAACTGGCGCCCATATCCTATTTGCTTGGATCGGAAGATATGGAGGAACACAGCATTTCGCGTAAGAAACTTGCTAAAATCTTTTCTATAAAAAATAAAAATATAAAATAATGCTGAAACACATTGTTATGATAAAGTTCAACGCCAATCAGGATGTTGAGAAGCTTTCCGGTGAATTTAAGCAGCTTTTGGAAGCGCTTTTGTCATCGGTTGAATCGCTGAAATCTATGGAAGTCGGAAAGAATATCAGTACTAAGTCATCGGCATACCATCTGGTGCTTACTGCTCTCTTTGATGATGAATCCGGCCTGGATGCTTATCGTTCTCATCCTGATCATGTTAAAATTCTCCATCGTCTGGAAGAGACTGTCGATAAAGTAGCTGCAGTGGACTATTTTGTCTCATAGTTTAATCCCCAACAGCTCAGTAGTTTCCAGACGTTGGTGTGCTCTTAACCTGTAATTATTCTTAATTTTACCTTTCAGTTAAAAACAATAATAAAATGGTCTTAAGAAAATCTAAAAAGTTGTTTATCAAAAACATGGTTTGCAACCGATGTAAAATGGCGGTGGAAAAAGAGTTGAACAGGTTAGATTTACATCCTGTTTCTGTTACTCTGGGCGAGGCAATAATAGAAATAGACCCTGACCCTGTAACATATGAAAAACTACGGCAAAACCTCCAGGCCATCGGCTTTGAACTGATCGACGATAAAAAAAGCCGTTTGGTAGAGCAGGTGAAAACAGAAATCATAAGCTATATACACTACGATAAAGAGGTTGAAGATTCTGTTAACTTTTCCGACCATTTATCCCACATCTTAAAATATGAATATTCGTATTTGAGCAACCTGTTTTCTTCGGTGGTAGGAACAACCATTGAAAAGTACATTATCCTGCAGCGTATCGAAAGGGTAAAAGAATTGCTTGTTTATGGTGACCTCACTCTCAGTGAGATTGCCTGGAAGACAGGATATAGTAGTGTGCAGCATCTTTCCAACCAGTTTAAAAAAATTATTGGCATGAGTCCGTCAGTCTATAAAAAAATGCAGATTTACAACCGCAAATCGCTTGACCAGTTAGAAAAATGATGATTGTACAGGTGCTTCTCTATGCTTTTTCTGTCTCCTGTGTCGGATTTACCCATACATCAAAATTACTTATTTTTGTGTGCTGAAAACTCAAGCGGAGAAACTGGTTTAACAAAGAGTTTTCGATAGACTCAAAAGTAACTTTTTCAACACATGATAAAACTTATCAAGGCAAATGCTTTTGTTCTCGGGGTTTTTGCCCTTCTTTGGATAGGTGGCCTGTTTTTGGTGGCTTTTTATACGAAAGCTGACTTGCATCTTATTATAAATCGATGGCATTCAAATTTCTTTGATGGGTTTTTTAAATATTTTACATGGCTTGGAAATGGATGGATGATATTTTTACTTGCCTTGTTATTTTTGTTTGGCCAGATTAGACATACCGTCATTTTTCTTATTGGAAACCTGTTGATTACAATATTTGTACAGGTGGGGAAACATTTGATCTTTCCGGCTGCCCTGCGTCCGGTTGCTTACTTTAAAGGGGTACACGCAATGCACCTTGTGGATGGTGTGGCCATGCATGCTTATAATAGTTTCCCATCCGGTCATTCAGCAACGGCTTTTGGCATTTTTATCATACTTATTTTCATGACCGGAAACCGGGGATTGAAATTTCTATGGCTTTTGGTTGCACTGCTTACGGCTTTTTCACGTGTTTACCTTTCCCAACATTTTATGATAGATATCTTGGCGGGAGCTCTCATTGGAACCCTTGTCATGCTTTTTACCATTTATTATTTTAATCGTTATTTTCCAGACTGCTGCAATTATTCGGTAGCATATCGTTTGTCTCATAAAAAGAAAGTATGAAACGAAAGCATATAGACTTGTTATTTATTGCACTTGCAGCCGGCCTTTTGTTTGTGCCGTTTTTGGGTGGTGTACATTTGTTTGACTGGGACGAAATTAACTTTGCCGAATCAGCACGCGAGATGTTACAGACGCACGACTTTTTGACTGTCCAGATTAATTATATACCTTTTTGGGAGAAACCACCTCTTTTTATCTGGATGCAGGTGCTTTCGATGAAACTGTTTGGTGTGAACGAATTTGCCGCCCGTTTTCCGGATGCAATGGCTGGCGTGGTTACGCTCATGGTGTTGTATCTGATAGGGGAGAAGTTGTTCAGCCGTCGTTTTGGACTTATATGGGTGTTGGTGTATGCCGGCTCCATTTTGCCACAACTATACTTCCGGTCGGGAATTATTGATCCTTGGTTCAACTTGTTTATTTTTCTCGGAATCTATTTTATGATGTTGTACCTTACCTCAAATCATAATAGAAAAGAAATCTGGTATGTTTTTTTGTCGGCGGCCTCTATTGGCCTCGCCATTATGACGAAAGGGCCGGTCGGCCTGCTTATCTTCCTGCTTTCGCTCACCGTTTGGCTCATTCTGAGTAGTTCATGGAAAAAGGTTTTAAACTTGCGTTTCCTGTTGATTTACGGAATTACGTTATTGGTTGTGGGTGGTTTTTGGTTTATTCTTCAGATTGCTGATGGCCGTGCTTCACTCATCATGGATTTCATTCAATATCAGATTCGCCTCTTCTCACAAAAAGATGCCGGGCATGGCGGATTTCTCTTTTACCATTTTGTGGTCCTCTTTTTCGGTGTTTTCCCGGCTTCTGTCTTTATGCTTGCAGCCTTCCGCAAATTTACTGATACAACAGCTGAACAAAAGCTTTTTCGCCGCTGGATGATGATTAGCTTTTGGGTGGTGCTGATTCTTTTCACCATTGTGAAAACTAAAATTGTACACTACTCCTCTTTTTGCTATTTCCCCATTACCTTTTTTGCAACCTACGTTATTGTCAAAATGATAAAAAAGGAGTTACAGTTTCCGGCCTGGCTTAAAGCAACACTTATTACTGTGGCTACTTTTGAGGGGATGTTGTTCGTTGTTCTACAGCTATTTATCTATTTTAAAGAACATATTATTGCCAAAGGCTGGATTCACGATCCTTTTGCCGTAGGCAACCTGCAAGCGAACGTCCACTGGTCGGGCTTTGAATTCTTACTGGGTGTACTTTTGTTAGCAGGGGTTGTGATTCCCATTGTTGTTTTTCGGAGAAATATTCTTCGGATGATAATAGCGATATTTATGACAACATTGATATTCACCACGTTATCCGTCTTCATCATTACTCCTAAGGTGGAAGGCTATTCGCAAGATGCGGCCATTGACTTCTATGCCAACCATGCCGGAGAAAACGCCTATATCGATGTGTGGGGGTTTAAAAGCTACGCACAGTATTTCTATTTTCGAAAAAAACCGCCGCAGGCTTTTCCCCGTGTCAGCATGCGGCAGAAGCTGAGTGGTGAGATATCCAAACCGGTTTATGTGGTGACCAAGATTACAGGTAAAACAACATTTCAAAAGCGATATCATGCTTTCCGGCTGCTTTATGAAAAAAATGGATTTGCATTTTTTAAGCGGGAACCTAATTCAGGAATAAAAAAATCACAAATAGATGATTGATAGCAAAAAGATAGTTGTTGTGCTACCGGCCTACAATGCAGCTTCAACTTTGGAGAAGACATACCTGGAAATTCCTTTCGACATAGTGGATGGCGTAATTCTCGTGGACGACCACAGCAACGATGAAACATTGAAGGTAGCCGCAGAACTGGGTATTCGTCATATTATAGAACATGAGGAAAACAAAGGCTACGGTGGCAACCAAAAGAGTTGTTACGACAAAGCGTTGTCGCTCGGTGCCGACATTGTCGTTATGCTACATCCCGATTATCAATATACACCCAGGCTTATTCATTCCATGTGCTATCTTATTGCTAACGGTGTTTACGATGTAGTGATTGGTTCGCGGATTCTTGGGAAAGGAGCCCTGAAAGGAGGGATGCCCTGGTATAAATATGTTGCTAACCGCGGGCTTACACTTTTTCAGAATCTGGTAATGAACCAAAAGCTTTCGGAATACCATACCGGTTATCGGGCATTTTCTGCCCGTATTTTAAAAAGCATTCCTTACAAGAATTGTAGTGATGATTTTGTGTTTGATAATGAGATGCTTGCACAGATCTTTTACGCCGGCTGGGAGATTGCCGAGATTACCTGTCCGACCAAATATTTTGAAGAAGCCTCTTCCATTAACCTCAGCCGCAGTACAATTTACGGCCTGGGTGTTTTGAAGGTTTCACTTATGTATTTTTTCCAAAAAGCCCACCTCGGAAACTTTAATATCTTCAAAGGGATCTTGCCCCGGACAGAAGATTGATTCTTTTCCTAAACTTTCTAAATGGGTTTTTCTAAACCTATTCGCGTTGTAAACGTTGATTAATCAAGTGTTTGCTGCAATCTTATTGCCCTGCCGTACAAAAATCCTGTAACTCTTTTTTGAAATTGTGTAACAGCAGCCCAAGGGTACCTATATATTTTTGCACCATTAATTAGAGGGAACTTTCTTTGGGTACAATTACAATCCGCAATAAGACTGGTTTCTTCATAATTCATAAATAATTTAATATATTTGTTTAATCATAACATAACCAAAGAGTTGTATTAGTAGATTTAATACAACCATAATCAAAATGCGTAACATGAAAACAAAAACATTGCTGTTTCTAATGACCCTTCTGCTTTTAGGAGGTGTACTCCCGGCTCAAAATACCGGGACGCTGCAGGCTTTGGTGAGGCAGGCCGTTGAGGTCAATCCGAAAATCAAAACATTGCAGGCAAAATTGAATATGGCCAGGGAAAACATTTCCATTGGAACCCATCTTCCCGACCCAGTTTTTTCTGTCGGGTTGCTTAATGTACCCGTCAACTCATTTTCGTTCCGGCAGGAAGCCATGACTGGTACTGCACTGAACCTAACGCAGGCCATTCCGTTTCCCGGTGCACTGAAGGCAAAAGCCGAAGTGAAATCCATGGATACTCTGATTGTAAAACAGGAAGTTGCAGACCTTAAAAATCAGATTGCACAGCAAATGGCTATCCTTTACTACACTCTCCAGGAGAAACGCCGTGAAATTATTTTGGCAAAGGAAAGTGTAAATTTACTGAAACAGGTTTCGCTGGTAGCCAAACGAAAATTTGAAGTAGGTACTGCCAGCCTCGAAAATATTGTGCAGGTGGAGGTACAGATTACACATGTAAAAGACAAAATTGAAGCACTGAAAGGAAGTGTACAGTCGATGCAGGCACAAATTAATGCTTATTTGTTGCGCGATGGCCGTATAGCTATTCCTACGCCAAAGATCAGGCCTATTAGCCATGAAATTTTTGTTACCGACACCTTGTTGAAACTTGCCGCACTCAACCGTCCGCTATTAAAAGGGATAAAACTGTACCAAAGCAAGGCAGTGTTACAGCAAAAAGAGGCCGAACAAAAATATTATCCTAATTTTAAAGTGGGAATGCAATATACGCTGCGGAGTCAAAATAAGGCCACCGGAATTAATTATCCCAATTTTCTCGGTGTTGTTGTAGGAGTCAGCATTCCGCTGGGCTATGGTGGAAGCATAAAAGCCGCAGTTAACAAAACGCGTTACCTTCAGGATTTCTACGGTCAACAGTTCCATTCTTCTCTGCAAATTCTGCAACAGGCATTTGGAAAAATTAATGCCAAAATCGATGAATTACGTAGCCGTGAAGAGCTTTTGGAGAAAACCCTGCTACCACAAACCTTACAGACCTATCAGGCTGCCATGGCAGATTATCAGGTGAATAAAATAGATTTTGTAAACGTTATTAAGGCGGAAGACGATATTTTGAAAATAAAGACTGAGCTGGCGAAGCTGAGAACTAACTATACAATACAGGTTGCACAGCTGGAATTCCTGACTGGTTCAAGGTTAACATATTAATTGAAAAAACAAAAGTAAACAAACATGAATAAGAAAATTTTTATCTACACAGCTTTAATAGTAATCGGTGCTGCACTTGGCGTCGGCGGATACTATTTTTATGCGGGAGAAACCTTGAAACAAGATGCTTCTTCCTCAAAAAGTGAAACAAACCAAAAGTCAGGCAAAACAAAAAAAAGAAAGGTCTTGTTCTGGCGTGCTCCCATGAATCCCAATGAGATACATGATGCTCCGGGCAAATCTTCTATGGGAATGGAATTAATTCCTGTATATGCAGATGCTTCCGGCCAGTCCGGCGCTGTCTCCATAAGCCCTGTTATGATACAGGATATGAACGTAAAAGTTGCAGTGGTCAAATCAGGTGAGTTAAATGCTGAAGTCTTGACTAACGGAATTATTCAGCCTGATGAGCAAAAGGAATATGTAGCTACCACCAAAATTGGTGGCTGGATTGATAAAATGTACATTAATTACACCGGTCAAAAAGTCCACAAGGGTGATAAGTTAATTAAGATTTACTCCCCTGAACTGGTAGCAGCGCAAGAGGAATATCTGACGGCACTGGCCTACGATAATGCTATGAAGACATCCGGAGCAAGGAGTAACTTAACAAAAAATGCTATTCGGAAATTACAACTGCTTGATGTTTCAAATACTGAAATTCAACATCTGAAAAAGACAAAACAAGTAAGAAAGTACATTATCCTAACCGCTCCTTTTGATGGAACCGTTTTGTATAAAGGGGTTGAAGAAGGAGCCAAAATCAACCGCGGAACACCATTGCTAAAGATTGCAGACCTGAGTAATTTGTGGATCCTCGCCGATATTTACGAGTACGAATTATACAAAATCGGGCTGGGTGATCATGCCCAAGTAACGTTTGACTTCCTGCCGGGTAAAAGCTATGATGGAAAAGTTTCGTTTGTTTATCCTACGCTTGATACTAAAACGCGTACCATTAAGGTGCGTATTGACGTTCCTAACCCTAATGGTGAGCTTAAGCCTGGAATGTTTGCCAAGGTCAAAATCAAAGGCAAGAGCTTTGGCGTACGCCCTCTCGTTCCTGAGCAGGCTATATTGCGCAGCGGACAGGTAAATACGGTTATTATTGCTTTGGGCGGTGGAAAATTTAAACCCGCGCAAATTAAACTGGGTGCATACTCCAACGGCCTTTACCAGGTGCTGAGTGGCTTGCGTACAGGAACACGTATTGTAACTTCAGCACAATTTCTCATTGATTCCGAGTCAAACTTGCGAGCTGCCTTGAGTGTCTTTACCAAGGCTAAAAAAGTGGCTCCTGCCAAGGGGAAGAAAAAGGACATGAAGGGTATGGATATGTCAAAAACGGCAGGTAAGAAGGCTAAAACGAACAATGATAAGAAGTCAGGGCCTAACAAGAAAGGAAGCCGTTAACTTGAAAGCCATTGACAAAAGCGAAGCTATCAAACATCAGAAAGGTGTTATGGATTGGGTTTTAAAGATTTACAATCCGGGTACTTATTCCGTTTGGAACATGAAACTTCGCAAAATACGTGTTGATTATCCAGAAGATAATCTGAAAAACACGGGCTCTCTTATAATTAAACTCAAATAAAAAAAGGAGATAAAATGACACCTATAGAAAATAAAAAGGAAGGCTTTTTAGCTAAAATTATAGAATGGTCTCTCAATAATAAAGTGATGGTCATTATCCTGACTGTCGTCTTAATATTAGTTGGTGGTTATGCTATAAAAAATACTGCCGTAGATGCCGTCCCTGACTTAAGTGATGTGCAGGTAATTATTCTTACAAAATTTCCGGGGCAGGGGCCTCAAATTGTGGAAGATCAGGTTACTTACCCCATCACCACCAAAATGCTTTCAGTTGCCGGAGCTACAGACGTGAGAGGCTATTCTTTTTTCGGCTTCTCACTGGTTTACATCATTTTTAATGATAATACGGACCTTTACTGGGCAAGAAGCCGTGTGCTGGAATATTTAAGCTCTATGCGCAGCCAACTACCCAAGGGGGTTTCGCCTGAACTGGGGCCTGATGCCACCGGATTGGGCTGGGTATATGAATATGTGCTGAAATCAAAAAAAAGGAGCCTTGCCCAATTGCGTTCCATACAGGACTGGTTTTTGCGCTATCAGCTATCTGCCGTCCCCGGTGTGGCTGAGGTGGCCAGTATCGGTGGCTTTGTAAAACAGTATCAGGTGAACATCGATCCCATAAAACTCGCCTCTTATAATATTTCCCTCGAAACAATTAAAAAAGCTATTCAAAATAGTAATAATGATGTTGGTGGCCGGTTGCTCGAAATGGGAGAAATGGAGTTTATGGTTCGTGGTCTGGGCTACATAAAAAGTGTAAAAGACCTGCAAATGATTGCCATAGGGGTGAACCGGGCTACAGGCACTCCTGTTTACCTAAAAGATGTAGCAAACATTGACATTGGCCCTGAACTGCGTCGCGGAGTGGCCGACTGGAATGGTAAGGGCGAAGTGGTAGGCGGTATCGTGATCCAGCGTGTCGGTGAGAATGGCTTAAAAGTCATTGAGCGTGTCAAGAAAAGGCTGGCTGAATTGAAGAAATCTCTCCCGGCCGATGTACAAATCATTACGGCTTATGACCGGTCGGGTCTCATTGACAGAGCCATCGACAACCTGAAAGATAAGCTACTTGAAGAGATATTGATTGTTTCATTGGTTATCTTTGTCTTTCTTTTCCACTTCCGAAGCTCGTTGGTGGCTATCTTTACGCTTCCTGTGGCAACAGTGGGTGCGTTGCTCGTAATGCACTTACAAGGACTCAATGCCAACATTATGTCACTTGGAGGAATTGCCATTGCCATTGGGGCCATGTCGGATGCGGCCATTATTATGGTTGAGAATGCACAATTTCATGTGCTCCACAATCAGCTAAAACCGAAAGAAGAACAGAAACCACACTGGGCGGTTATTTTGGATGCTTCAAAAGAAGTAGGGCCTACCATCTTTTTTGCCTTACTCGTCATTGTTGTTTCTTTCCTGCCGGTATTTGCGCTTCAAAATCAGGAAGGCCGGCTGTTTAAACCACTGGCCTATACAAAATCCTATTCTATGGCAGTAGCCGCTCTTCTCGCTATTACCATCGTCCCTGTTTTGATGCACTTTTTTATTCGTGGCAAGATGGTAAAGGAGGAAGATAATCCGATTACAAGATTCCTGATGAGAATTTATCATCCCATTGTTGACTTTGTAATGAAAAGGAGATGGGTAGTGATAGTAACAGCTTTATTGATTGTTGTTGCTACCTTGTTCCCTTACAAAAAACTTGGTTCGGAGTTTATGCCTCCGCTTTTTGAAGGCGATCTGCTTTACATGCCCAGTACCTTACCTGGAATTTCCATCACAAAAGCTCGTGAGTTATTGCAGCAAACAGATAAAATTATCAAGTCATTCCCCGAAGTTGAGTCGGTATTTGGTAAGATTGGCAGGGCTGAAACTGCCACCGACCCCGCTCCTTTGTCGATGATTGAAACGGTTGTCAGACTGAAACCAAGGAGTACATGGCCTAAGGACATGACCGTTAAGGAGCTGATTAGTAAGATGAATGGTGCTCTCAAAATACCAGGCGTTACCAATGTGTGGACTATGCCCATAAAGGCAAGGACAGATATGCTTTCTACCGGAATAAAGACACCGGTAGGAATAAAAATTGGTGGTCCAAATTTAGGTGTACTCCAGCGTCTCGGGAAAGAGATTGAAAAGGTAATCCGAAAAGTTCCGGGTACGCGCTCCGTTTATGCTGAGCGCGCCGAAGGGGGTAATTATGTTGACTTTGATATCGACCGTGATGCCATTGCCCGCTACGGCCTTACCGTTGGCGCAGTGCAAGATGTCTTTATGTCGGCCGTAGGAGGGATGAATATCACAAAAACAGTGGAAGGACTGGAGCGCTATCCTGTTAACTTAAGGTACCAGCGTGACTATCGCGAAAATATACCTGCATTGAAACGGGTACTGGTTTCGCTCCCAAAAGGGGGAAATATTCCGCTTGACCAACTGGGAACTTTCGTGGTGAAGAAGGGACCTCCCGCTATCAAGTCTGAAGACGCTATGCCCAATGCCTGGGTTTATGTTGATATTAAAAACACAGACCTTGGTTCTTATGTGGAAAAAGCACAGAAGGCAGTCAATGCTCAAATACATCTTCCACCGGGATATTCACTAACCTGGAGTGGGCAGTTCGAATATATGGAACGTGCCAACAAAAGACTGGCGCTTGTCATTCCTATCACTTTGTTTTTGGTGAGTCTGCTACTGTATTTCAACACTAAGTCGTTTGTGAAGACAGGCATTATCCTACTCTCACTTCCCTTCTCACTGGTGGGTGCTATATGGTTCCTCTATTTTGCAGGTTTCCACATGAGTGTGGCTGTATGGGTAGGGATGATTGCCCTACTGGGAGTTAGCGCTGAAATTGCGGTCGTTATGATGCTTTACCTTGATATTGCTTATGATAAGGCAGTGAAACAAGGTAAAATGAATACCCTGCACGAATTGCGTGATGCCATCTTCGATGGTGCGGTAAAACGTATTCGTCCGACAATGATGACCGTCCTGGTTCTGGCTCTTGGCCTGCTGCCAATTATGATTGGGAGCGCTACCGGTAACGATGTAATGAAACGGATTGCGGCACCTATGATTGGTGGTATTTTTACCACTATGCTACTGGGACTAACCATTTTCCCCGCAATTTTCTATATCATTAAGAAAAGAAAATTTAAAAAGACTGCTTTGATAGAAGAGCAGGAAAATTAACCCATCGGGTGTTCTAAATAGAATTAAGGGAGAAGAGAACCAGCCTCTTCTCCCTTTAAAAAAACAGATTTGAAAAGTTTATACTGCTGGTATTGAGTTTAATCCATAAAAAATAAAATTATGAAAGAAATTAAAGCTTACGTCAGAAAAGAACAAGCTGAGATTGTGATTAGAAAACTTGAGAGAGCCGGAGTTTCAGGAATGACTGTCCTAGATGCTAATGCTCTATCCCAATGGGCAGACAGTGAGTTCTTTAGCTATTCTATTGACCTGGTCCAGAAATATTCCACAGTGGTAAAAATAGAATTAATTTGCCCTGCAAGTCAAGTGGATGTACTTATGGATGTGATCAAAAAGTATGGATATACAGGAAAAAGTGGTGATGGCTGGATTTTTGTCTCAAACGTTGAAAAAGCAATCCGGATCCGAACGGGTGAAGTTAACGTCATTAGTTGACCTTATCCTCTTTGGAGAGCCTTGTTACAATACTGTTACACAACTTTGTATATGGCGGGATATTTTCCCGGGCGTTCATAGACAGTGGTCTGTATGTTACAAAACTGATTATGGCTCAGTAATCTAACGAGCCGAAGCAGATGGGCTATTTACTCCACCCCAAGATATTTAATAAAAATGATTTTGAAAATATATAAGTTTTTGCAGGAATTATGTAACATGTAAACTTCATCGACTGTTTACTTTTGTGTCATAATTACAAAGTATTAATCATCATAAATAATAAAGACATGAGTTACTATTTCACTAAAATATTAAAAGGGGTTTCTTTTGAAGAAGCCATTGACCGCACAAAAAAAGCGTTGAAAGAAGAAGGCTTTGGTGTGGTTGCCGAGATTGATTTTCAAAAAACATTAAAGGAAAAGCTAAACGTTGACTTCAGGAAATACCAGGTTTTAGAAGCTTGTAATCCTCCTTACGCGTTAAAATCCCTTACTGCCGATGACAAAATCGGAACTATGCTTCCCTGTAATTTTGTCATCCAGAAAAATGGTGATCAGGTAGAGGTGAGTTCTATTGATCCCGTTGCTGCGATGGCAGAAGTTGATAATCAGGAGATGAAGAGCATTGCCTTGGAAATCAGCGAAAAATTACAAAAGGTGGTTGCCTCTTTATAAAGACATTGTCCCCAATTCCCGTGGAGCTTGCTTTGATACAGAATACTGTTGACGGGCAGGCTCTTTTTATTTCCCCCCCCGTTTCCCGGAATGCCACCTGCCTTTTACAGATTCCATTACTCCGCTAAATCTAAAAAACATATAAGTCTTTCCCATAATTGTGTAATGCCTAAGACACTGTTTGATACTATGTTTGTAGAAAATTAAAAGCCATGAAAAATTATCTGAGTACAGTACGCTTTCAATCGGAAAAAATTATTTCGGGAGAATATGAAAACAAAGTACTGCAAGAGTTAAACGGAATAGAAGGGGTTGAAGGTCTGCATATTGGACTGGATTTTGTGGATATTGATTACTACCCACAACTGGAATCCCCTGACTCACTCAAAGATGCCCTGACGAGGGCTTCGTTCAATTTTCAGGAATTACCTGCAAAACGCAATCGCAGACTTTTTAGCGGCCTGATCTCAAATCTGGCGAAAGAAAACAAAAAAACGTTTGGAAAAAAAGGCCCATCCTGCTGCGGATAAAAAATTAGTTTAAATCAAAAAAATTAAGCCATGTTACTCAAATTGTTCATTCTCACATTTATTATTACTGTTGTCGATTTGCTGGCTATGAACTACTCATTGGTCTGGGAGCAGCCGGCAAAAAATTATGAACAGGATAGCTTCGACTCGGATGAAACTTTTTCCTGCGATGCCTGTGGCATAGACGAAAATGGGGCTTGTACCCTTGAATTAAAGTCATCGACATAAAAAATTTGGGTATATTTACAGCATATAAATGTTGACCGAAATTTTGTGCTAATGTATGTGAGATTTAAAAATGAAAATAAAATAAAGTATTGATCATATAAAATATTAAAGCTATGATGAATTTTGGAAATATGGGATGGGGAATGGGCTACTGGTGGATAGGAGGCCTGATAATGATGGCTCTCTTTGTCTGGCTGCTTTATCTCCTCTTTGACAGAAGTTCTGCCGAAAGCCGATATCATTCAGAAACAGCGCGTGATATACTATCAAAAAGATACGCCCAAGGTAATGTTACCAAGGAAGAATACGATAGTATTTTAAAGGATATATAAACATATTCAGCGTTGTTTAACAGTGATACTACCGGATTAATTGATTAGAAAGTTTAAGAACATTTAATAATAAACATAATGAATACTCATTCAAAAGCAAATAAAAAAGGAGGAGTAGAAAACGGAAGTTATTTCTGCCCCATGCATTGCGAAGGTGACAAGACCTACAATCAGCCGGGCGATTGCCCTGTCTGCGGTATGCATCTGGTTCCCGAGGGCGACCCTTCGGGAGATAACGGCAAGCATAGCCATGCAAAGGCATCCCATAAACATGCACACAGCGAACATACTCATACTCACGAAAAGATGGCCTCCTCACATTCGGCAACAGCTTCAGACTCGGCGAAATATTACTGCCCCATGCATTGCGAAGGTGACAAGACTTACGATCAGCCGGGCAAATGCCCTGTCTGCGGCATGCATCTGGTCCCCAAGGGCGGCCCTTTGGGAGATCACGGCAAGCATAGCCATGCAAAGGCATCCCACAAACATGCACACAGCGAACACACCCATACTCACGAAATGGAGGCGCCTGAAAATTCGGAAACGGCATCAGGTTCAGGGAAATATTACTGTTCCATGCGTTGCGAAGGTGACAAAACCTATGATCAGCCAGGTGACTGTCCGGTTTGTGGTATGCATTTAATAAAAGAGGTAAGTCTGGAAAGCAAGAAACCGGTGGTCTATTCATGCCCCATGCATCCTGAGGTAAAAAGTGACGAACCAGGCTCCTGCCCAAAATGTGGGATGGATTTGGTTCCGGAAAAAGGGGTAGAGAAAAGTGAGGAGGAAATAGCTTATAAAAAAATGGCCAATCGTTTTTGGGTGGCCCTTGCGCTTTCTTTACCCGTCCTCATAATTTCTATGTCTGATTACGTCTCTTTTCTGGACATCACGAAAATAGCACCTGAAATTGTTTGGCGGTGGATTCAATTTATTTTGACAATTCCCGTAGTCTTTTTTTCAAGCGGGGAATTCTTTGTCCGGGGCTGGAACTCGATTCGGAGATGGTCGCCAAACATGTGGACACTCATCTCACTTGGTGTGGGAGCCGCATTCTTATTTAGTGTTTTGGGAATGTTTTTCCCCGGATTTTTCCCTTCCCAATTCAAGGACGCCCAAGGTTATGTACACCTCTATTTTGAGGCTGCGGCGTTTATCCTGACGCTTGTACTGTTGGGTCAGGTTCTGGAACTTCGCGCCCACAGTAAAACTAATACCGCCATAAAAGCGCTGCTCAACCTTGTTCCTCCCGTTGCAAGAGTAATTCGCAATGGAAAGGAAGAAGAAATTCCAGTTGAAGAGGTTATGGCCGGTGATATCCTTCAAATCAGACCAGGAGAAAAGATTCCTGTGGATGGTACTATTTTCGAGGGCTCTGCTGTGGTTGACGAGGGTATGATTACCGGTGAATCCATCCCTGTAGAGAAAATTGAGGGAGAGAAGGTTATAGGTGGTGCTGTTAATGGCAGAACAACCTTTAAAATGAAAGCTGAAAAAGTAGGCTCTGATACATTACTTGCTCAAATTATTGAGATGGTGAACAAAGCCAGTCGCTCCAGAGCCCCCATCCAAAAGCTGGCCGATACGGTGGCAAAATATTTTGTACAAGTGGTGGTCTCGGCTGCTATCCTAACTTTTATAGTTTGGTATTTCTGGGGACCTGAGCCAGCACTTGTGTATGCCTTTGTAAATGCTATTGCTGTATTAGTAATTGCCTGCCCGTGTGCACTGGGGCTTGCAACACCAATGTCTATAATGGTTGGTACCGGACGAGCTGCCCAGTCGGGGGTGCTGGTGAAAGATGCTGGAGCCATTGAGGAAATGAATAAGGTTGATACGATTATTGTGGACAAAACCGGTACGCTTACTGTTGGGAAGCCCTCTTTGAGATCTTATGTCTCTTTTAATAATAAAAAAAATGATGAAATTTTGCAGCTGGCAGCTTCAGTCGATAAAAACAGTGAACATCCTGTAGCCGAGGCCATAGTGAAAGGAACCCAGGCCAAGAATATTTCCCTTTTGGAGGTGGAAGACTTTGAGTCGGTTACAGGAATGGGCGTTCAGGCAAGACTTAACGGAAATAAAATTGGGTTGGGAAATCTGCGCCTCATCGAACATTTTGGAGCAGAATTATCAAAAGAGAACAGAGCGATTGCAAAAAAATGGCAGCAGTCCGGACAAACGGTTATGTTTCTGATTATTGATAAGAATGTGGAAGGGATGGTGAGTGTAGCTGATAAAATTAAAGAAACCTCTGCTGAAGCTATAAAAGCATTACACAAAGCCGGACTCCAAGTGATTATGCTCACCGGTGATAACGAATTTACGGCGAAATCTATTGCGGACGAAATGGGTATCGATGCCTATCAGGCCGATTGTCTTCCCGAAGATAAATACAACAAAGTAAAAGAACTTCAGGAGCAGGGTCATGTTGTGGCCATGGCCGGCGATGGTATTAACGATGCGCCCGCTCTGGCATTGGCCAACATAGGTATTGCCATGGGCACCGGTACGGATATCGCCATGCAAAGCGCAGAAATAACCCTGGTAAAAGGCGACTTGAATGGAATTGTAAGAGCACACGATCTGAGCAGGAAGGTGATGCGAAATATAAAACAGAACCTGTTTTTTGCCTTTGTTTACAATTCTGTTGGTGTCCCCATAGCTGCTGGTGTACTCTTTCCGTTTTTTGGAATTCTTTTGAGTCCTATCATTGCTGCTGCTGCCATGAGCTTTAGTTCAGTTTCGGTAATTACCAATGCCTTACGCCTTAAAAATCAGTAAAATAAATAAATATAATAAATTATTCCTAAAAATTATAGAATATGGAAACGATTCATCCCATGATTGTACATTTTCCCATAGCACTTTTGCTAACGGCGACCCTCATCAGTTTTTTGGCCGTTCTATTTAAAAAAAAGAGAGAGGAGCTGAAAATTGTTCTTTACTGGATTATGATTCTGGGGGCTCTCAGCGTTTTAGCAGCTCTGTTTAGTGGCCTTTATGAAGATGCGAGAGGTGTCATTCATGACGATGCAATCCATGAAATTATGGAAGTCCACAAGCTTTTGGGCTTCATTATTACTTCCGCTTTTATTTTGATTACCTTGTGGTTCGTTATTAGAAAACGTAAAATTCAGTATAGAGAACTGCTGATAATCACTCTGTTTCTAATCGCCACCTCTTCGGTGCTCGTTTACTCAGCCTACCTTGGTGGAAAAATGGTTTATGAAGAAGGTACCGGGGTTAAGCCAATGGAAAAATACATAATGGAAATGCCTGGCGGAAGTATGTATCACCAACATGAGGAAATGATGAATTTGGAACATTTGAAAATGGAAAAAGACTCTAGTAGTATTCATTCCGATTCAACAGACAAACAGAAGTCTTCACATAATACAGAAGGACATTCACACTAATTAATTTTGAATAATACAAAACACAGATAATTTATCAATTAAAAATATAAAGAAATGAAGAAACAAATTTTAACAGCGATGGCAGTGGCAATTTTTTCCCTTTCGGGAATCGCCTTTGCCGAAAGCGGTATGGCTTTTCCGGAAAATATATCCGGGGAATCCACACTAAGTATAGAAGCACCTGCAATGCATCCTGACTCCACTAAGATAGCCAAAAAGAAGGAAGTGAAAGGCGAAATGGGGCAGATGCATAACATGCAAATGATGATGTCTCACGACAGTACCCAACAGGCTACAATGATGCAAATGCATGCCATGATGATGCGTATGAAGCAAATGATGAAGAATGACAAAATGGCTAACGGAAAAGGAATGATGGGTAAAAGTCAGAAAAAGAAGATGTTTGCTATGATGGAAAAGATGATGCCTAAAGATAATGCCCAACGAGCCCGAATGATACAAATGAATGCCATGATGATAGAAATGATGAAAAGTTGTAATATGGCTAAAGGAAAGTCGATGATGGCTGGACAAAAGGCAAAAATGAAGGCAAAAATGATGAAAATAATGCCCAAAGACAGTGCACAACGAGCCAGGATGATGAAAATGATGCCTAAAGATAGTACGCAACGGGCTAAGATGATGAAAATGCACACCATGATGCAGGAAATGATGAAACAAATGGCGGCGAAGGATAAGAGTACGTATAAGTATAATTAATAAAAGCTGCGTTGGAAGATAGTTAGATTTTAGAAATCCCCCCTAATGGGGGCTTTTTAAAATGGTGTTGTCTAGTACGACAGTGTATACGGGCTGGAGCTAACTTAATTGTAAATCAGCAAAAGAAAATTGTGAACTTTAAAAACAGAAAATCAATTATTTATTAAAATTATGAAAATGAAGAAATGGAAAGGAATCGTTATGGTAGGGGCCATTGCCATCACAGTGATCGCTGCTTCGTGCAGCAAAAAGGCACCTCTAAAAAAAGACTTGATCTCACAGATTGTGGGAACTTACAATGGAACACTGGTGAATAGTAACGGACTAAAGCATGATGGTACGGCAGATGTTTCTGCTGTCAACGACTCAGTTGTTCAAATTCACTGTTACGACCAGAATGGATTTGATACAACATTTGTTATGGAATATTATGGAAATGGCGACTCAGTAATGCTCTGCAATACGGGGGAAGACTTTTTCAACCAGTATGGTCATGAAATGACAGGCCAACATCACATGTGGGACAACACCTCCGGCAACATGATGGGAGGTATGGGAAACATGGACAGTAACGACTGGCTACAGCACATGCGCAATCAGCATCAACCCGGTGATGAACATTTTGGTAGCTTTGATATGGATAACGGAACGTTCAATTACCAGTTTGAAATGAAGAATAATAGTACTCAATCCAAATCTTTTTCAGGGAAGAAAATCAAATAACCTGAATAACTTCCATGTTGTGAAAAACCGGTTGCTTGTGCTTCCGGTTTTTTTGTTCCTAAAACGTAAACAAACGGGGGCAGGTACCCATGTCAGTTTTTACAAAAATTGCCCATTTAAAATTAGAGCTTGACAAGTCTGCCATAGCGGTAGCAGATAGAAGAATAATATAATGATAGTATATGACGAAAGAGATTGAAAAAAGGGTTACCTTTTGCAAGGTAACCCTTTTTTCTTTTGTGGGAACTACTGGATTCGAACCAGTGACCCCCTGCTTGTAAGGCAGGTGCTCTGAACCAGCTGAGCTAAGCTCCCTCTTCCCTTTCAGGATTTGAGGGTGCAAATATACGCGGATATTTTTAATGACCAACACCTTTTTCAGTTTTTTCATTTTGTGGGGTATATTTATCTTTTCTTAGCTTTGCAGTATAACTCTGGAAAAATTGAAACACCTGAAAATAAGCGTACTCCTTATATTTATTCTCCTTCTTGCAGGGGCGTATTCCTGTTCTGTGAGGAAGTTTGTCCCGAAGGGTAAGTACCTTGTCAACAATAGTAATATAAAGCTAAGTGATAAGTCATATCCAGAGATAAAAATAGGTAAACTCAGACCATACATGCAGCCTAAACGTAACAAAAAGATTCTGTTTTGGCGTGTACAACTTTGGCAATATTATCAAAATGAGAAAAAGCACACCAAGTTTAGTACCTGGCGTAACAAAAAATTAGGCGAACAACCTGTCTATTTTTATAAAGAAGATGCCGTGAGAAATGCGCTCAACATGGAAAAATATCTTGCTGATATTGGCTTCTTCCATTCCAAAGTTAAATATTCTTTTCATTATCTGGAAAAGAAGAAATTGGTTGATATAGCTTATCAGGTTATCCCGGCCAAACCTTATCACTATGATTCGGTTAAGTTTGTTATTGAAGACCCCACATTAAGACCTTTTTTAAAGCATCAGGAAGAAGTCAGTTTGCTGAAGAATGGGAGTGTTTATAATGCATATACGATGGATAATGAACGTGATAGAATCACCCAATTGCTTAGAAACCAAGGTTATTACTACTTTAACAGAAACTACATCCAGTTTTTGGTAGATACTAACTTTCGAAAACATGTTGCTACTGTTCGGATAGACATTAAACCCAGGGAGACAGCTGATGAGAGCCATCCGGGAAAAGTGAAACAACTCCCCCATATTCGTTACTTCCTGGATACTATTGATGTCTTCCCAGATTATAATCCGTTGAACCCCCATGATTATACGCTCGTTCATCATGTTATCAGGTTTCCTAAAGATACTACGGCATATCATTACAATTATTTTTGTCAGCCGCACAAACGATTTGCGCTGGTCACTTTTGATAACACGATTCATCTAAAATCAGGAGCGCCCTATTCTGATAAGGCTGTGAAAGAGACTTACCGTCCATTGTTTAATTATAAGGTTTTGAAAACGACCAATATTAGTTTTGAACCGATAAAAAAGGCTAAATCAGACACCAGCAGTATCGGTTATCTGAACGCCCGGATTCAAATGCAGACAGGAAAACTGAATAATATTTCTGTTGAAGCCATGGGAACAAACTCCAGTGGTGATCTGGGCGTGAATGGGATACTTTCGTTTGTCAACAAGAATATTTTCCGTCGTGGAGAGATTTTTAGCCTGCGTTTTAATGGTGGTTTCGAAGCACAGCATCTCGGCAGACTCCCTTCCGATTCCACCATCGCCACAACCAGTGGGAATGGTCTTTTTAATACATTTGAGGCGGGGGTGAATGCCTCGGTAACCTTTCCCATGACCCTCTTTCCGTTCAGGAAATACAGGGTGTCAGATATGGCTGAAACCCGTCTTGGAGTGGGGTATAGTTATAATATCCGTCCCTACTATTCGCAAAATATCAGTAACATCGAATTTAGTTATTCCTGGAAACAAGGGACGCTTCTTAAACATATGCTGACACTTGTCAACCTCAACTTTGTAAAGGTCAACCCTACACCTGAATTCCGAAGAATCCTTGAGAAGGAGACCAACCAGCAACTCAAAGAGCAGTATTCAGACCACATGATTGCCGGCTTACGTTATAATATTATCTTCAACAATCAGAAACCACACCGCGCAGGAAATTTTGACTATATGCGTCTTGACCTGGAAACATCCGGGAATATGCTACGTGCGATGAACAACCTTTTTGGAGGGACAAGAGACACGCTGGGTAATTATATGCTTTTTGGCGTCCCGTATTCGCAGTATTTCCGTTTTAATCTGGATTACCGGCATTATATTCACTTTGATAATCAGGGAAAGGCGTTGGTTCTTCGCGGGTTGGTTGGTATGGTAATTCCTTACTTTAATTCATCGGTAGTTCCATACGAAAAAGGCTTCTTTGCTGGAGGAGCTAACGGAATGCGGGCATGGCGTTTTCGTACACTAGGTCCTGGTTCTTATACAGGAACAGGAGACTATGAAAGGGTCGGCGATATCCAGTTGGAAGCAAATATGGAATACCGTTTCCCTGTCATCGACTTTCTAAAAGGTGCCTTTTTTATGGATGCCGGTAATATCTGGACCCTGCATGCAACCAGCACTTTTCCCGGTGGAAAATTTGCATGGGACTCTTTTGCCAAAGAGATAGCCATCGATGCAGGCCTTGGAATAAGACTTGACTTTTCCTTTTTTATCTTCAGGGTTGACTTTGCCGTTCCTCTTCGTGATCCAGCTTATCCTATCGGCAAACGCTGGCGATTTGATACACTTCATTGGAGAGATGTGGTCATTAACTTTGGTATCGGATACCCGTTCTAACCAACTTAGAGATGACACTTGAACAGGCAATAAAAGGTATTCGCAGCCATTTTGGTTATCCGCCCACGGGCGACCAGCAAAAAGCCATGCAACATCTCGCTGCTTTTGGTATCAGTACCAAAAGCAATCCCATGTACCTATTGAAAGGCTATGCAGGAACGGGCAAAACAAGCCTCATCAGTGCTTTTGTTAACTTGTTGCATGAAACAGGCAGGAAGTTTGTCCTGATGGCTCCCACGGGCAGAGCTGCAAAAGTGCTGGCACAATATACAGGCTTTGCATCCTTCACAATTCATCGGCGTATTTATCGCTCTGATACCGATAAAGATGGCCGGAGGAAACTCACCCTGTCTCAAAATAAAATGAGCGACACGGTATTTATTGTTGATGAAGCTTCGATGATCAGCGATTATTCTCTTGACAAAAATATGATGGAATCGGCAGGCAGCTTGCTGGATGATTTGATGCAGTATGTCTTTGCCCAAAGTGGCAACAAGCTGTTGCTCGTGGGAGATACAGCACAGCTACCTCCCGTAGGGCTAAACATAAGTCCGGCGCTGGATGTGGACTACTTGCGCGGCGCTTTTAACCTGACGGCTTTTTCCTTTGAAATGCGCGAAGTTATGCGTCAGGCTCTGGATTCAGGCATCTTGAAATCGGCAACTTTCCTACGCCATAAAATTGAAGAGGATGTGGCTACCCCTCCCTTCTTTATGCACCATAATTTTGAACATGATGTTCGCATTATTGAGGATGGTTATATGCTGGAGGACCTAATGCAAACGGCTTTCTCAGGAAGTGATGATACCGGAAGTATCGTTGTAACCCGGAGTAACAAAAGTGCTAACCTTTACAACCAACAGATACGCAGCCGGATACAACTTCGGGAATCGGTTTTGGAGGCAGGCGACAAAATCATGGTGGTTAAAAACAATTATTTCTGGCTTTCGGCCTACTCAAAAGCTGGTTTTATAGCCAATGGCGACCTGGCACAGATAGTACGTATAAATAATATGGAGGAACTTTATGGTTTCAAATTTGCGGAGGCTGAAATCAGGTTACCCGATTATCCTGAGGAAAAAGAACTTACCGTGAAATTGTTGCTGGATACGCTGGATGCCCCCGGACCTGATATTTCGGGAGAGGAGCAACGCAGGCTTTTCGATGAAGTGGAACGGGATTATATGGCCATCCCACAACGCCGAAAACGGTTGGCAGCTGTAAAAAGAGATCCTTATTTCAACGCTCTTCGTGTAAAATATGCTTATGCCATTACCTGCCATAAAACGCAAGGCGGACAATGGCCTGTTGTTTTTATTGATCAGGGGTATGTCAATGAAGAGCAGGTAGATAGAGAGTATATGCGTTGGCTATATACCGCATTTACCAGAGCAACACAAACAGTTTATCTCATGAATTTCAAATCTGAATTTTTCGATTAATTCAGCGCTTTTTCTAACCATGGGAGCAAACGTCTGGCAGCCTTTTCACCGGCATCGATGATGTTTTTGGCTTCCTTAAAATCGGCCCATGAGATGTCGCCAAGACGGCAGGAGACGACTTTGTCAGCATTACTGACCTTTAGTTTTGTGAGATGATAATTCCGGATGTTCTCAGCCCGCTGCATAATATCAAGGCCGCTGCTTAAATCAACTTTGTCTTTGATAGACTGGCTCACATTAACGCCGACAATCAGCTCGTTTTCAACTTTTCTGAAATACTGGGTGGGAACGAGGTTGGACACCCCTCCGTCCACCAGCAGGTGCTTTCCCCATTTCACCGGTGGAAGGTATCCGGGGATGGAAGAGCTGGCACGAACAGCGAGACGCAGACTCCCATTTTTCAGCAGTACTTCTTCACCGCTGAGCAAGTCACTGGCTATGGCATAAAAGCGTATGGGGAGTTTTTCGATGAGATGATCCGGATAGTTATGGTAAGCTTTTTCAACAAGTTCGCCTTCGTAGATACTGGGGTTTGCCAGTGTTTTAAAAAGTGATAAACCTACCTTTATGCGTCCCATAACCGAAATGGCTTTGCTTTTCAAGTCGTTACCACTTTTGTCAAGAGAAGCAAAGTCGTCGAAATTAAATCCTTCAAAAACAGGTTGTTCTATAAAGTGATAGGCAAGCTCTTCTACGGCATCAGCATTTTGATAGAGCGCATAACCACCACCCACCATAGCCCCCATACTGCATCCGGAAATACGCGCAATAGGAATTTTCTCTTTTTCGATAATACGCAAAAATCCAATGTGAGCTAACCCGCGAGCCCCTCCTCCGCCTAATGCTATGGCCAGTTTTTTCATAATTCTAATTTTTCCAAAAATACAATAAATGCGAAATGCTTATCATCAAAGATAATTGCAATTTTCATTATTCAATTAATTTTCTACTTTTACCACCATCATATACAATTTTAATTATGTCAGAAAATTATTTAAAAAAGTATCCTGATGCAGAAGGATATTTCGGTGCTTATGGCGGAGCTTTCTTGCCGCCCCACCTTGAACAGGAAATGAAAAGAATTACAGATGCGTATTATGCTATCAGCAAATCACATAGATTTATTTCGGAGCTGAGAAGCATCCGGAAACACTATCAGGGACGACCTACGCCTGTTTATTTTTGTAACCGCTTGTCAGAGAAATACGGTGGTCGTATTTATTTGAAAAGAGAAGATTTGAATCACTCGGGAGCGCATAAGCTTAATCATTGTATGGGTGAGGCGCTGCTGGCGCGATATATGGGTAAAAAAAAGCTTATTGCTGAAACGGGGGCCGGCCAGCATGGGGTGGCACTGGCAACGGCAGCAGCCTATTTCGGCATGGAGTGTGAAATTCACATGGGCGAAGTGGATATGGTCAAGGAGCATCCCAATGTGGTACGCATGGAAATACTCGGAGCAAAGGTGGTTCCGGTTTCCCACGGTTTGAAGACGTTGAAAGAGGCTGTTGACTCCGCTTTTGATGCTTATATCGTTGATAGTGAAAATTCACTTTATTGTATTGGCTCAGTGGTAGGTCCGCATCCTTTTCCTATGATGGTACGTGACTTTCAGCATGTTGTGGGTGTGGAAGCGCGAGAACAGTTTTACGATATGACCGGCGAGCTCCCCGATAACGTAGTGGCTTGCGTGGGTGGCGGAAGCAATGCCATGGGGCTGTTTTCAGGTTTTATTGAAGATGACGAATGTACCTTGTATGGTGTGGAACCGGCCGGCCGTTCTTTTAAAACGGGTGAGCATGCAGCCACTATGACGTATGGTAAACCGGGTATGATTCACGGCTTTAAATGTTATGTTTTGCAAGATGAAGAGGGAAATCCTTCGCCTGTTTACTCTGTAGCCAGCGGACTGGATTATCCGGGAGTGGGACCGGAACACAGCATGCTGAAAGATATGAATCGGGTGCAATATGTTAGCATCAACGACAAGGAAGCGATTGACTCATTTTATGAGCTGAGTCGTCTTGAAGGAATTATTCCTGCTTTGGAAAGTGCCCATGCAGTGGCTTATGCCATTAAACTGGCACAACAAAATAAACGGGAATCCATTCTTATTAATTTGAGTGGCCGCGGTGATAAGGACATCGATTTTGTGGTAGATACTTATGGCCTGCCCGAAGAAGAGAAATAGGCAAACGAAAATTATTTTAAGGAAAGTATCCTTTTGTAATGAAAGGTCTGGTTTTTTATTTATCCAACAATCCCGGCCTTCTCTTCCTAGTTCGTTCCACCGCCTGGTCGTATTTCCACTCTTCTATCAGGCGTTCGTTACCGGAGAGCAGGATGTCAGGAACTTTCCAGCCTCTGAAATCACGCGGACGGGTATAAACCGGCGGTGAAACCAGATCGTTTTGGAAGGAATCAGTGAGTGCGGAGACTTCATTGCCGAGTACGCCAGGCAACAAACGCACCAAACTGTCTGTGATGACTGCCGCCGCCAGCTCGCCCCCCGACAAAACATAATTACCAATGGAAACCTCTTTGGTGATAAAGTGTTCGCGAATGCGCTCGTCAATGCCTTTGTAATGTCCACAGAGAATGATCAAATTCTCGTAAGTGGACAAGTGGTTTGCCATCGGCTGATCCAGTAACTCACCATCCGGACTTGTATAGATGATTTCATCGTAATCACGTTCGCTTTTCAGCTTTTCGATAACTTTGGCAACTGGCTCAATCATCATCACCATGCCTGCACCACCCGAAAAGGCGTAATCATCAACCTTGTGGTGCTTGTCACTGGTGTAATCGCGCAGCTGATGCAAATAGATTTCCACCAGCTTTTTGTCCTGTGCACGCCTGATAATGGAATGGCTGAAAGGGCCTTCAAACATTTCAGGGAAAATGGTAATAATGTCGATATGCATGTTGCAAAAATACAAAAATGGAAGATGTGATGAGGAAAGGGGCTTTGTTTTGCCTCTTCAGTAGTTGATGATGTTTTAAAACTGGCTAATGATGATTGTGAATTAAATCTTTATCGTCCTGGTTGCCAAATTCGGGCTGGATGGTAACATGGTCGATGCCCATGTTATGAGCAATTTCCTGAATCTGTACGAGTTGTGTTTCAAAAGTAGAGATGGACTGGTCTTTTTTTAAATCGATGTGCGCTTCCATGTTAACTTTGTTATCCGTCAGTTGCCATAAATGTAGATGATGCAGGTTTTTGATGCCTTTAATAGCTTCAATTTGTCCGGCCAATTGTTCACAGTCGATGTCGCCAGGAGAAAAAAGCATGATGATATTAATGGACTCTATAAAGAGATGCCAGCTGGAATAGATGAGATAAAGAGCAATCACCAGCGTTACCAGCCCATCAATCCAATACAAGCCGAAGTATTTCATAAGCAAGCCTCCCACAAGTACTGCTACGGACGTGAGCATATCAGTAAAGAGATGCAGATAAGCCGATTTGATGTTGATACTCTCTTTAGCCCCAGACTTGATGAGTAAAACACTGGAGCCATTGACTACGATGGATGCAGTGGCAAGCCAGATAACAATCATGGAATTAATGGTGTGAGGATGGATTATCCGGTTTACGGCCTCGAATCCCAGGAAAGCGGCAATAATAAGAAGTGTAACCGAGTTCACAAAAGCGGCAAGAATCTCTCCCCGCTGATATCCGAAAGTGTGTTTTGTGGTATGCTTCCTCGCTGATAACTTATAAGTTATATAGGTGATAAGCAGCGAAAGCACATCGCTGAAATTATGTAATGCATCTGAAATGAGCGCCATACTGCCCGACAGAATACCACCGATGACTTGCGCTATGGTAATTCCCAAGTTTAGTGCAACTGAGATAAACAGATTTCTGCCTTTCAGCTTTCCGTGATCGTGATGATGATGTTCTCCCATTCGGTAAGTTTTTCTGCAAAATTAGTAAAAAAGCCACCCTGTCGTACCATTTGCCGGTTTGGCCCTGCAGCGTACTAAATTTAATTTCACATATTTTTTTATTTATGGCTAATTTTTAAAATATTTTTTAGGGAGTCCGATCCACCTTTGGGTTCCCAATTTAAACGAACGGTACTCATCTCCATATAAGCTTTCAAGGTAAGGCTCTGCCAGCAGAATAGTGTACAAATAAATCACAATGACGAACACTCCTGTAAGTGCAAATGCAAATCCCGACCGCCCGGCAAGCGATATTCCTAAAAGCATTAAAAACCACCCGACAAACTGTGGGTTCCTGCTCCATCTGTAGATGCCCGTTGTAAAAGCTCAGGTTGGTTTTTTAAAATCTCATGATATCGTTCTTTTGCCGATTGAATTTGTAATGACAAAATCCGCTCTTCCAACTCGATGAAATACTTTTCGGTAAGGAGTCGTCCTATTAAGTTAAATTCAGCTAATTCAATCTTGGCTTGCTCACTTATTGTTGCAAATTGTTTTAATAAGTCTGTGATGAAATACACCGCTGTTTTTTTTCTATATTTATGTTGCGTGGTTTAGCCCGCTATTCTTAGGACAATTTATCTTTAAAAGTCAAAACTAAACATTTTTCTTCATACTATTGCAACAGTAACAGACGACAGGAAGCTATCTAAACCTATTTTTAATAAGAAGTTTTTTCAAAGCTTTATTGCAATCTTCAAATAGTTTTCTGTCCTTTGCACTGCCAAAAAAAGTATGTACCCAAAATCTCACAACAATGATGAATACAGAGGTTTTCCCGGACATCGAACAATTGCTCGATAAAAAAGATTGGGATAGATTAAAAAAAATATGGATTGAGACCAAGCCGGAGGATATTGCCGAGACCTTAAAAGGTATGCACCAAAAGTATGTGGCGATTGCTTTCCGGCTGATACCCAAAGAAAAAGCAGCTGAGGTTTTTTCGGAACTGGATCCTTCACAACAGGAGTTTATCCTGACCCATATTGTTGATAAACAGATTAAAGAACTTCTCGAAGAGTTGTCGCCCGATGACCGGACTTCTGTTTTTGAAGAACTTCCCGAGCAACTTACCCAGAGATTTCTAAACCTGATGCCTGCTGAAGATCGCAAAGAGGCGTTGGGATTGCTGGGCTATCCCGAAAATAGCGTGGGCAGGATTATGACTCCCGATTATGTGGTTGTAAAACCTGACTGGACTATTGAAAGAGCTATTCAGCACATAAAAAAAATAGGGGAAGACGCTGAGACCATTAACATGATCTATGTGGAGGATGACCAGTTGAAACTAATTGACGATATTCCCATTCGTAGATTCCTTCTCGCTGAGCCAAAACAATTGGTGGCCGACCTTATGGATAATGATTTCATTTGTATCCATTCCCTCGAAGACCAGGAGGAGGCCTATAAAATGATTAAGAAATATGATATGAACGTGTTGCCTGTCGTGGGGGAGGAGGGCGTTCTTATCGGAATTATTACTGTTGATGACATTTTGGACGTTATTGAAGAAGAGACCACCGAGGACTTTCAGAAAGCATCAGCTATTGTCCCCGTTGAAGAAAAATATTATACAGCTTCCGCTCTTACTTTGTATAAAAAGAGAATTGGCTGGCTGTTTATTCTCCTGATCACCGACTTCTTTTCATCCACAATTATAGCTCATTTTCAGGATTCGCTGAAGGCTGTAATTGCTCTGGCATTTTTTATTCCCATTTTAATCGACAGTGGCGGAAATATTGCGGCGCAATCTTCAACGCTGATTATCAGGGCGCTGGCTACCGGTTCCCTCTCGGGGAAAAAGTGGTTCTCTGTGATGAAAAAAGAGTTACTGGTGGGGATGTTTATCGGGCTTACGCTGGGCATAACACTATATATTAGAGGCTTTTTCTGGCGTGGCGGTCCCACGGTTGGGATGGTCGTGGCAATTTCGATGGTTGCCATAACACTTTGGGCTAACCTGCTGGGAAGTTTGTTACCCATTGTTCTTACGAAATTCAAAATGGACCCGGCAGTGATTAGCAGCCCTTTGCTCACCACAGTAATAGATTCAACAGGTCTTCTTATCTATTTCACGCTGGCTGATTATATTTTTCATCTGTAACACGAGCGTCAGGCAATCCATACCGTTTTCTGGTTTACAAACTCACGAATGCCAAGGTAGGCAAGTTCCCGTCCATAACCCGATCGTTTGGTGCCTCCGAAAGGTAACCGCGGGTCTGATTTGGTCATGCCGTTGATGAAAACCGCTCCCGCTTCTATTTTGGCAGCCAGCTTTTCAGCAAGTTCCAGATTCTGTGTCCACAAACTGGCACCTAATCCGTAAGGTGTGTCGTTAGCAATGCGAACGGCATCTTCCGCATCTTTGGCTGGAATTACTACCGAAACCGGGCCAAAGGTCTCCTCATCAAACACGGGCATACCTTTGTGAACATGCGTAATGAGTGTGGGTTCGTAGAATAGGGAATTATCATTACGCCGTTTGCCGCCGCAAAGAATTTCAGCACCCATTTCAACCGAACGGTTCACCTGGCTTTCAATATTTTCCAGTAAATCAAATCGCGCCATAGGCCCCATGTCGGTATGTTCATCCATGGGGTCGCCCAAAACCATACTTTCCAAAAGGACTTTTTGTTCTGCCATAAACTGATCTAGTATGGCTTCTTCCACAATGAAGCGTTTGGCAGAGATACAGACCTGTCCGGCATTTAAAAAGCGTGAGCAGACACCGGTTTTGCAACTTTCGTTGAGTTTGGCATCTTTCAACACAATGTACGGGTCGGAGCCGCCCAGCTCAAGAACCGATTTTTTCAGATGCTTTCCGGCCTGCGCAGCCACTGCTCTTCCGGCTCGCTGGCTTCCGGTGAATGTAATGCCTTCCACAAAAGGATGCGCCACCACTTTTTCAGACAGATTAACGGGGATGATCAGGTTGGTGAAGGCGTGTTCCGGAAATCCGGATTCAAGAAACAGTTTTTCAATGGCTTTGGCTGTGCCAATGACATTGGTGGCATGTTTCAATATGAATGTATTGCCTGCCATCATAGTGGGGATAGCCGCCCGGAACACTTGCCAGAAAGGGAAATTCCATGGCATAATACCGTAAACGATACCCACAGGGTCGAAACGTAGGTAGCTTTTGCCGGCATCGGTTTCAAAGATTTCGGGTTGTAGCATAGACTCTGCATGTTCTGCATAATGATCGCACAGCCAGGCGCACTTTTCTATTTCTGCTCGTGACTCATTAATGATTTTTCCCATTTCGGCGGTGATCAGCGTAGCAAAGGTCTCTTTGCCTTTACGAAGCAGTGTTGCTAGTTTTCGAAGTCGGTCGCCTCTTTGCTGAAA
>CAYYOW010000012.1:0-36051 GCA_964473395.1 uncultured Lentimicrobiaceae bacterium
GTGCTGTCCACGTTGCTTTTGTGCAAAGCCCTGTCGTAAATAAAAAAGGTAAATTTAATGGTGTCGAATTTTGAAAGCGGGTTGTTAATAAATAAGGTGTCCTGAATAGTTCCCGAAATGCCTTTGTTTCCCAGTTTCGGTGTAAGCCACGGAATGCGGGCATTAAATGTCATGGTGTCGTAACGGGCGGAATCGGGACTCCACGATAACAGCGGTACCTTCACAAATTTACCATACTGCTTTTCGTAATAATTGACAATCAGGTTGTAATAGTACTTGCTACCAGGGTTGTACGGAGGATAAATATCCGAGGAACGAAGTCCGATGTCGCCATCGCCGTCTTTAAAGGTAAACTCCAGAATTCCACGTTGAGCTACCCGGGTGGTGGTATCCATTTCTACCAGAAAACGGCGAAAATGAACTTCCGGAATAATGGGAAGTTGCTCTTTCTTCTGACACGAAAACAGTATTTGCGCTGCCAGGAAGACGAGAATAAAACCTATTTTTGTGACTGTTTTCATTACGGGGTAAAAATACATATTTTCAAACAATCACCGAATCGGAATGCAGGAAACGGCAGCCATAGAAAAAAATATCTTCAGTATAAAATCAGAAACGGATTTTGCTGCCCTGGCATTGGAAATTTTTCATTTTCAATACAAAAGAAATGAGGTTTACCATAAATTTGTGAAAGAACTCGGCGTTGACACAGCAGCCATAAAAAATTACCAGGAAATTCCCTTTTTGCCCATTGAGTTTTTTAAAACACACAAGGTTGTGTGCGGAAACTTCGAACCGGAAGCCGTTTTTCAAAGCAGTGGAACCACGGGGATGGTTACCAGCCAACATTTTGTGAAAGACACCAGACTATACGAACAAAGTTTGGTGCGTGGTTTTAAACTGTTTTTCGGGAACCCGGAAGATTTTATTTTTCTGGCACTTCTGCCCTCTTATCTGGAACGTACCGGCTCGTCGTTGGTACACATGGCAGACCTGCTCATCTACCTCAGCAGAGACGAAGATAGTGGTTTTTACCTACACGACTACGACAAGTTGGCAGCAATATTGGCGAAACTGAAAAAGCAGCAAAAAAAAGTTATCCTGCTGGGAGTGACCTATGCTTTGCTGGATTTGGCAGAACAGTTTCCCCTGGATTTCCCTGAACTCATTCTCATGGAGACTGGAGGAATGAAAGGCAAACGGCGTGAAATGGTGCGCGAAGAACTACATTCTGAACTTCGTAATGCATTTGGGGTGAAAGATATTTATTCGGAATATGGCATGACCGAATTATTGTCGCAGGCCTACTCAAAAGGCCTGGGAATTTTTTCTGTACCACCATGGATGAAAATATTAATCCGCGATATAAACGACCCGCTGAGCCTTGTTCCGGTGGGTAAAAGTGGCGGGATTAACGTTATCGACCTCTCCAATATACACAGTTGCTCATTCATAGCCACACAAGATTTGGGAAAGTTACACACTACTTCAGATTTTGAAGTACTTGGCCGTTTCGATAACAGCGATATCAGGGGATGTAACCTGATGATACAGTAAAAAGCCCAGCTTTGGTTATCATTTTTTTATCGAAAGTTTGGAATTCAGATTTTTTCGTAACTTGTAGCCACCAAATCGAAGACGATGATTAGCAAGGAAGAACTACTGGAGGCCATCGAAATGGTCATGGACGACAATCTGGAGGACGCGCATCGTATTGTGCAACATTACGAATCACCTGAGGCGTGCCGGTTTCATGCGTTTTTGCACCGAAAAGAAGGAGATAGCTGGAATGCAAACTACTGGTACGAAAAGGCAGGCAGAACTATGCCGACAAAAAGCCTGGACGCAGAGTTGAAGGAAATTCGCCAATGGGTTGAGAACATGTAAACGTCCCCGGAAATGTAGTTTTACCGGACTTTTTTGAAAAAAAAAGTAAATCCATCATGCCTACACCTTTTGTTTCTGCCGTTATTCAACAGAACCTTTTTCAAAAGACACGGGGAACAGCTGTCCTAAACAGGAGTAGCTATTTTTTCTCGTAAGTAACAACAATTGTCCCCAGAGGAGTTTTGGTGTCGGTCACTATTTGGTTACCGTTCCATTTACCAAGTTTATTGACCAGCTGAGACTGCGTACTGAAATAATAGCTGATATTATGCTCCTTATCCATTTTCCATTTAGCCTCGTGGGTGTTGTTATCGAGCATCAGCACTAAAACCGAGTCATTGATAATACGGAAACTGATTTTCTTTTGTTCGGCCACAATGTGAGCTATAATTTCCGGCGGGAGTTTGGTTGTTCCAAAATCGGTTTGCACACCAGCCACTTTCCAGTTACCTATAAGCTTACTCTCGGGGCTGTTGCAAGCGCCCATAAAAACGATGGCCAAAAGAGCCAGTATCCAAATTTTCTTCATCTTGTTCATTCTTTATCCGACAAAAATACATCCATATTTTGATTTGCAAAATGTATCAACAGGTGATTTATCATACAATGTTACAACTGTTTCACACAAGAATATATTTTTAACAAACATTTAAAATCATCAGCGGTAAAATCTTTTTCAAAATCATTATCTTTGAAAAATGTTATCAGTAAAGAATTTACATATCTCCGTTAAAGAAACAGAGGTGGTCCATAATGTTAGCTTTCAAATGGGAAAAGGAAGCTGTATGGGCCTTGTTGGTGAGTCGGGATCAGGGAAATCGCTGACGGCATTATCTATTATGGGACTATTACCCCAAAAGGTGAGTATCACTGATGGTGAGATTCTCTTTAAGGGTAACAACCTGCTTTTACTTCCTGATAAAGCCATGCAACAAATCAGGGGACAAAAAATCTCCATGATATTTCAGGAGCCAATGACAGCTCTTAACCCCGTGACACATTGCGGAAAACAAGTGGTTGAAGTCATCAGGCAGCATCAAAACGTTTCTAAAAAAGAAGCGCGACGACAGACGCTTTTGCTTTTAGAAAGAGTACAGCTATCCAGGCCGGAGAAAATTTTCTTTTCCTATCCGCATCAGATTTCAGGAGGACAAAAGCAACGCATTATGATAGCTATGGCGCTGGCCAACCATCCGGACATCCTGATAGCCGACGAGCCAACCACTGCGCTGGACGTAACCGTGCAAAAAGAAATTTTGCTTCTGCTGAAAAAGCTACAGCAGGAGACGGGGATGAGCTTGTTGTTTATCTCTCACGACCTGAAAGTGGTTTCAGGTATCGCCGACGATATATTGGTAATGTACAAGGGGGAAATTGTAGAGCGGGGCAATGCCGCCCGAATTTTCGGCCATCCTGAGCATCCCTATACAAAGGCACTGCTGGCTTGCTATCCTCCCACGGACAAACGGCTTAAAAAGCTGGCTACACTTAATGACTTTATGCAGCAGCCGGGCGAAAGGCCCTTTCAACCTGAAGAAGAATCCGAGAATACACGAAAACGACGGCTGGAAAAACTATACAGCCAGCCACCATTGCAGGAAACAGATAACCTGGTAAAATCTTATCCGCTACAAAAATCATGGTGGGGGAAAACAATTCACGAACTTAAAGCGGTCAACCATGTAAGTTTTAAGGTCTTCCCAGGCGAAACACTGGGACTGGTGGGCGAGTCGGGATGTGGAAAAACCACCCTTGGCAGAAGTTTACTACGGCTTATTGAGCCCGACAGCGGCAAGATATATTTTGAAAAGACAGAACTGTTATCACTTTCACATAAAATGCTCCGGCCGTTTCGTAAAAAGATGGGCATTGTCTTTCAGGATCCGTACTCTTCGCTCAATCCGAGGATAAGCATCGGAAAAGCCATTATGGAGCCTATGATAGTGCACCATATATATAAAAACAACGCAGAACGAAAGCAAAAGACCCTTGAGCTTATGGTAAAAACAGGGCTGAAGGAAGAGCATTTTCACCGTTATCCTCATGAATTTTCGGGCGGCCAACGGCAGCGTATTGTCATTGCACGAGCGCTGGCGCTCCAACCCCGGTTCATCATTTGTGATGAAGCCGTCTCCTCACTCGACATCTCTGTGCAAGCCACCGTTCTGAACCTGCTGAACAGGCTCAAAGTCGAGTTTGGGTTTACTTATATTTTCATCTCACATGATCTGTCGGTGGTACGCTTTATGTCCGATCGTATCATCGTGATGAAAGAGGGGGAAATTATCGAGACCGGAGATGCCGATGAAATTTACTTTCACCCACAACAACCTTACACCCAAAAACTTATTGCAGCCATCCCAACCCTGCAAAATCAAATATAAATTTAAAATAATTATGGCACAAAAAGGAAAATACCCCAAAAGTCAGCTACACGGTATCATCATCAGCATCTTTGCTGGTAACCCGTTTAAAGCTTATAACAACAAACAAATTGCCGGTAAACTCGGTATTAAAGATAAAGCCGGTAAAAACCTTGTTTACACTATTTTAAATGAGCTCATGGAGCAAGGAGTCTTGCGGGAAGTGAAAAGAGGAAAATTTATTTTACACGCAGATAAACTGGAAACGCTGGCCAACAAAAAGAAATACATCACCGGAACCGTGGAGTTGAAAAAAACAGGAAAAGCTTACATCCTTTCCGATGAAGGGGGCGAAGACATTTTCATTGCTTCCAACAACGTGCATCATGCGCTGAACAGCGATCATGTGAAAGTACTTCTCTTTCCAAAACGAAAAGGACACAAACCCGAAGGACAAGTTGTGGAAATTCTGGAGAGGAAGAAAACAAACTACGTCGGCATTCTCGAGTTGAGCAAAAATTTCGGTTTCGTGGTGGCCGACAGCCAAGCCATGCCCTACGATATTTTCATCCCTAAAAACCAGATAAAAAAAGCCAAACACGGCGAAAAAGTGCTGGTGAAAATTACCGACTGGCCCGAGCACTCCAACAACCCGTTTGGTGAAATAGTGGAAGTGCTGGGAAAACCCGGCGACAATGATGTGGAGATGAAATCTATACTCGCAGATTATGATTTTCCACTTTCCTTTCCTAGAAACGTGGAACAGGAAGCCGAAAAAATCAGCATGGAAATCCCTAAAGAGGAGATTGCCCGCCGGAAAGACTACCGGAAAGTGTGGACCATTACCATCGACCCCGCCGATGCCAAAGATTTTGATGATGCCATCTCCCTGCAAAGTATCGGCGATGGCCTTTGGGAAGTGGGAGTACACATTGCCGATGTGTCGCATTATGTGAAACCCGACACGATACTGGATGCCGAGGCTTACAATAGGGCAACTTCCATCTATCTCGTGGATCGTGTAATTCCCATGCTGCCCGAAAAACTCTCCAACGGTGTTTGCTCCCTGCGTCCTGACGAGGAAAAGCTTACCTTCTCAGCTGTTTTTAAAATGAACGACAAAGCAGAAGTACAGAGCCAATGGTTCGGAAAAACAGTCATTCGTTCCAACAGAAGATTTGCTTACGAGGAGGTACAAAAAATAATCGAAACGGAAGAGGGCGAGTCTGTGAAAAACATCCTAAAGCTGAATGAGCTGGCTACCATCATGCGAGATGTCCGCTTCAGAAATGGTGCCATCAACTTCAACACGCCGGAAATACGTTTTAAGCTGGATGAAAAGGGAAAACCTATTGAAACTTACGTGAAAGAGTCGAAAGAGGCCAACCATCTCGTGGAGGAGTTTATGCTGCTGGCCAACAAATCGGTGGCTACTTTTATCGGGAAACCACAAAACAACAAAAAGCCCAAGACTTTTATTTACCGTGTACACGACGAACCCAACCCCGAAAAGCTAAACACCTTTACCCAGTTTCTGAACCGTCTGGGTTACACGTTGGAGGTACAGTCGCACGAAAGTCTGGCCAAATCGTTCAATAGGCTTTTTAGCGACATCAAAGGTAAGGGTGAAGAAAACATGATAGAATCCATTGCCATCCGGACAATGTCAAAAGCCTATTACACAACGGATAACATCGGGCATTACGGACTTTCTTTCCCTTTTTATACCCATTTTACCTCACCCATTCGGCGTTATCCTGACACTATGGTTCACCGTCTGCTGGAGCATTATCTCGAAGGAAAACGGTCGGTAAGTAAAGAAGCTTACGAAGAGAAATGCGAACACGCTTCGGATATGGAAAAGCGGGCTGCCGAGGCCGAAAGGGCCTCCATAAAATACAAGCAGGTGGAGTTCCTGCTGGATAAAGTGGGCAGGACTTTTGACGGGCTGATTTCGGGCGTGAGCAAATGGGGCATTTTTGTGGAGTTGGTAGAGAGCAAAAGTGAAGGGCTTATCCGCTTCAACGATATGAAAGACGACTATTACTACCTGGATGAAGACAATTACCAAATTATCGGAAAGCGTTACGGGCAGAAACTCCGCCTGGGCGACTCGGTACGAGTGCTTGTCAAAAATGTGGATATGGAAAAACGCCAGCTGGACTTTGAACTGGTGGAAGAGTAATGAGTGATGAATGAAAAAAGTAGCTGGCGTAAATGGCACAAGCGGACGCTTGTGCCTGTTACTTATTTCCCGGCTTTCCCGTCATATGCCCATTTCAGATAAATAGCGCCCCAGGTAAAGCCGCCTCCAAAAGCGGCGAGTACAATGTTGTCGCCTTTTTTTAGTTGGTCTTCCCACTCGAAAAGACACATGGGAATAGTTCCATTGGTGGTGTTGCCGTATCGCTGAATGTTAATCATAACCTTTTCTTTATCCAGTTTCATACGACGAGCCGTAGCTTCAATAATCCGCAGGTTAGCCTGATGAGGCACAAGCCAGGAGATATTATCCGAGGTCAGGTTGTTACGTTCCATAATTTCTACAGCTACATCAGCCATGTTTGTTACGGCAAATTTAAATACCGGTTGCCCTTCCTGATAAACAAAATGCTCATGAGCATCTACCGTAGCATGTGACGCCGGTTTGACCGACCCGCCGGCTTTCTGATGCAGGTGGATACGTCCCGCCCCATCCGTATAAAAACGGTGATCCATAATACCCAGATCTTCAGTGGTAGGTTCCAGCAATACAGCTCCGGCAGCATCGCCGAAAATGACACAGGTAGCGCGGTCAGTATAATCAATAATGGAAGACATTTTATCTCCTCCCACTACAATAACTTTCTTGTATTCACCTGATTCCACATATTTTGACGCTGTTTCCAGAGCAAAGATAAAAGTAGAACAGGCCGCATTCATGTCAAAACTGAAAGCGTTTTTTATCCCCACCTTGTCGCTAATAATATTGGCTGTAGCCGGAAACTGCATATCAGGTGTAACAGTAGCACAAATCAGCAAATCTATTTCTTCGGGTTTTGTTCCTGTTTTTTCCAGCAGGCCGCTTACAGCTTCCACACCCATATCGGAAGTCCCAAGACCTTCTCCTTTTAAAATATGTCGTTCCCTGATACCGGTACGCGAAACAATCCAGTCATCAGTTGTATCAACCATTTTCTCCAGTTCCTTATTGGTCAATATATCTTTGGGGGCCCAGGCATGAATTCCTTTTATGGCGGCTCTTATTTTTGCCATGATATTATCTTAAATAAAATTGAACGCAAAAGTACTATTTTCATTTACATGCCGGAGAAATAAATAAAACTAATCCTTGTTATCATGAGAAAGCAAATCGGAAATCTATTATACCCAGCGGTATAAAAAAAGCCCTTGTCCGAAAAACGAACAAAGGCATAAGCTTTTCCGGAGGTTTCCTCAGAAAATGGCCCGGCAGATAATCATATTTTGTTAAGCTTCTGCACCCTTAACCACGAGTTTTCCTTTATAGTATAGATCACCATCAACATAGTAAGCACGGTGGTAAACATGTACGGTACCGGTAGCAGGACAGGTAGCCAGAACGGGAGCATGTGCTTTTATGTGTGTCCTTCTTTTATCTCTCCTTGTTTTTGAAATTTTTCTTTTTGGATGTGCCATTTTAATTATTTTTTATCGGTTATTTCTTTATTTTTAATCCTTTTTAATGCATCCCATCGGGGATCTGTCTCAGTTTCTACAAAAGTTTCAAGTTTCTTCAGCATTTCAATATTACAGGTCATATTTCCGTCTTCATCATCCGGATGAATTCGTTTCATCGGAATCATCAACAGGATAAATTCGTAAACATACTGCCCAATATCAAGATAACTATCTTCATAAGGGATCGTTACCAATTCATCCGAAACCTCTTCCCTTTTTTCACCATATTTTACAACGAGGCGAAAATCACCCAGTATTGGCTGTGCATACTCATCAAGACACCGGTCACAAATGAGCTGCAGGGCGCCATCAAAATGAAACAACAGTAACATCAACCGCGATTCCTTTTCAATATCCAGTGAAAGCAAAACCTTTCCCTGATGGATATCCAGAAATGCATACTGCTCAAAGAACGCGTCCTCCACAACAAAATCGTAATGATGCTCCCCAGGTTCCAGCCCTTTTACGGGAATTAAAAACGCTTTGTTGCTCTTCTCCACTCCTCAAAAAATTGGGCGGCAAAATTAGAGATAAATATTCGTTTAACCAAATTTTTCAAGGAGTTACATTTTAAGGCGAACCTACCACAGATGAAATTAATACCGAACAGCTGTCTGCGGAAGATTGGTTTTTAAAACTGTTTAATAATAACTAATCGTAATACAGCATATATCAACTACTTATGCCTTGTCTTTAACTGTTATAAATTACACAGTAATCCTTTTGTAAAGCGAAAATTAAATTTAATTTTGCTACCGCAAAAAACATAAAAGAATACAGCTATGATGTGGTTTAATAAAATGGTTGCCTCCATCTTGCCTCACGTGCCTAAAAACCTTGTGTGGATATTTTCCAAACGATATATTGCCGGACGAACTATTGAAGATGCCGTCCGTGTTTCCAAACAGCTGAATGCTGCCGGGTACATGGTTACCATTGACCTGCTCGGTGAATTTATCACCGACTTAAAAGAAGCCGAAAATAACCGCGAGCAGTATCTCAACATCATCGAAACCATTCAAAAAAATGGAATTGACGGAAATTATTCCCTAAAGCCAAGCATGTTCGGGCTTCTACTCGACGAGGAGGCCTGCTACCATAACATCCGCCAGATTGTGCAGAAAGCTGTGGGCTACGGTAACTTTGTCCGTATCGACATGGAAGACTCACAATGTGTGGATATGGAAATAAAGCTTTTCAGAAAGCTGAAAGAAGAATTCCCTAAAAATGTTGGATTGGTTTTGCAGGCCTATATGCGGCGTACGTTAGACGACATTAAAAATCTTTCTGACCTGCACAGCGAAGAAAACCGGCTTAATTTCCGGCTTTGCAAAGGTATTTATGTTGAGCCCGAAGCAATTGCCTATAAGAAGTATGAAGAGGTCAATGCCCATTATCTCGAAGACCTTGAATACATTCTGAAGAACGGCATCTACCCGGGTATTGCCACACACGACATCCCATTGGTTGAAGGGGCATACAAACTCCTTGAAAAATACAAAGTTCCCAAAGACCGGTACGAGTTTCAAATGCTTTATGGCGTCACACCCGGTTTGCGCAAAAGTGTCCTTGATAAAGGACACCGGTTGCGTGTTTACGTTCCTTTTGGTGAAAACTGGTTTCCCTATTCCACCCGGCGGCTAAAAGAAAATCCGAAGGTAGCCTCCGACATTATGAAAGCCATGTTCATCAGAGGGTAAAGGTTGAGATTTAGAGTTTAGAGCTTGGGGTAATAATGGATATTGGTTAAGAAAAGACAACCGTTGGAGTGGAAATTCTGATTTAAGGAACACCATTGTCTTCGATACTTTATGCTTCTTGTCTGCTCTGTTTCAGGGGTAATCAATTTTTCATTACCTTTGCAGCGCTAAAATCTCTAAAAAACAAATCTATGATTAAGAAAAGAGTGCTTTGTGTATTCCAAGAGATTATGCCCTATTTACCTGAATCACATATGAGTAAAATAGGACGTTTCCTTCCACAAAAGATTCAGGAATCAGGAAAAGAAATCCGGGTTTTTATGCCCCGCTTTGGTCTTGTTAATGAAAGACGAAACCAATTGCACGAGGTAATACGTCTTTCGGGGATGAACCTTATCATTGAAGACATTGACCATCCTCTTATTATTAAAGTAGCTTCTATTCAGCAAGCCCGGATGCAGGTTTATTTTATTGAAAATGAAGATTTCTTTCATCGGAAATTTATCTTTAGAGATGCCAAAGGTAAATTCTTTAAAGACAACGACGAACGAACTATTTTCTTTTCAAAAGGAGTTCTTGACACGGTAAAGAAGCTTGGCTGGGCGCCCGATATTATCCACGCACACGGATGGTTCTCTGCTTTGTTGCCGATGTTTGTAAGAACGGCCTATAAAGATAACCCGCTGTTTGGCGAAAGTAAAATTATTGTATCGCTGTATAACGACAGGTTCGACGAGGATTTTGTTGACACTTTTATCCAAAAGATAAAAATGAACGGCATCCCTGACGAAGCCTTGGAATACTATGACAAAGCAAATTACGTTTCTTTAATGAAAGGCGCTATTGATTATGCCGACGCATTTATAGTCAGCGAAGAAAATATAAATCCTGAACTACTTGAATATGCTCAGGATAGTGGCAAACCAGTCCTTGAATATCAGGGAGAAGAAAATTATTTTGATGCTTATAACCAGTTTTATGACCAGATTATTGGAGAGAATTAATTCCCTCATTCGAAAGAAAAACCTGTTGTTTTTTATCAATATTTTCCTACTTCTTGCAATTTTAAGTTTCTTTAACTTATCCTGCTCGAAATATCCTTCAAAAGTAGGAGCAGCTTTAATGCCGAACAATTCCCTGTCGTTGCATTTTAAGCGGGGCGAGTTTATCGTTCATTCGCGGACTATTGACACTACACGTTCCGATAAGATGTTGGTAAGCTTTTTGGGGAGTGTAAAAGACCCCGTATTCGGATTAACAGACGCAGGTTTTTACACCAAAGTATTGCCGATAAGCGAAGGCTATCGGTTCGGAACAAATCCTGTAACCGACTCCCTCGTGCTTCAGCTCTACTATTCAAGTGTATATGGAGATACCAATGCTGTATTGCACCTTCACGTGTACGAAATGAGAGATGATCTCTCTTTTGATAGCACCTATTATTCTAATAGAAAAGTTGCTGTCTATCCCACCGATTATGCAGATGTAACATTTCAACCCGATAGAAGTAAAGTTTATATTATTGGTAAGCTTGACACGTTGAAAAACGTGTTACGCATCAACCTTAGTACTATTTCCAAGGCTATGGGTAATAAGCTGCTGAATGCCGACACCACGGTTCTTGATAGCAGCCTTTTGTTTCTGGACTATTTCAAGGGCCTTTATCTGGAAACAGATCCGGTAAGCAGCGGAGGAGCTCTTGCCTCGTTTTTAACCAACACACGCAAAACAATCCTGACCCTGTATTATCATAATGACAAGGAAGATTCACTAAAATATGCTTATCTGCTGAGTGCATCCGTGGCAAGGCTTAATCATTACCAGCATGACTTTAGTGCTGGTGACCAGGCTTTTAAAAGCCAGGTAATCAACGGAGACACCACACTGGGGCTGAAACAGTTTTATGTTCAGGGGCTTGCGGGTGTACAAGCGGTTATTAAGTTCCCACACATTAGAGATTTAAATAAGCTGGGGACGGTGGGTATAAACGAAGCCAAACTCATCCTGCCCGGTGCTGAAGCGAAACCCTTTCTTGGTGCTCCTGACCAGTTGTCTCTTATTAGGATTGTTAATGATTCTGCTTACGCCATTTTGCCTGACGAGAGTGAAGGAGGTAGTTATTTTGGCGGGAAATATAACGCCTCGGATAATTCCTATTCATTCCGCATTACGCACTACATCGAATCATTGATAAAAGACTCTACTAAAGTTGATAACGGCTTGGCTCTATTTATAAAAGGTGGGGCTATTTCTCCCGAACGCTTTATTTTTAACGGGCCACAATTTGCAGGAGACTCGACAAGGCGTGCCAGGTTGGATATTTTTTATACCATCGTAAAATAATATTCTTTACTTTTGTTTTTTGGTTAAAAAACCAACTACTAAATTTCAAACGCTAAAATTCTGTTATCATGTGTGGAATTGTTGCTTATCTCGGACCCAAAGATGCCTATCCCATTTTGATAAGAGGCCTCCACCGACTTGAATATCGCGGATACGACAGTGCCGGAGTTGCTTTGCTTAACAAGAGGCTCTCCGTTTACAAAACCAAAGGAAAAGTTTCGGAACTGGAAAATTATATCTCCGGTAAAAATTTAAACGGGCACGCCGGAATAGCACATACTCGCTGGGCCACCCACGGGGAGCCAAATACAATAAACGCACACCCTCACTTCTCACAAAATAAAAAGCTGGCGGTAATCCACAATGGCATTATTGAAAATTATGCTTCCCTGAAAGAAGCTCTTATTGGGCGAGGTTATCATTTTAGCTCAGATACGGATACCGAGGTGCTTATCAACCTGATTGAAGATATACAACTTAACGAAAACGTTGAACTGGAGGAGGCTGTCCGCATTGCGCTGAACCAGGTTACCGGCGCTTATGCCATTGTTATTCTTTCGGAAGATGATCCCGACACCCTTATTGTAGCCCGCAAAGGCAGCCCTATGGTTATTGGTGTGGGTGAAGACGAATTTTTTGTGGCTTCTGATGCCACTCCGTTTGTGGAGTACACCAAAAAGGTGATCTACATGGAAGAAGAGAATGTAGCCATACTGCGCAGAGGAAATGAGGTTGATTTGAAGACCATTAAGAACCAGAAAAAAACACCCTATATTGAGGCTCTTGAAATGGATCTTAGCCAGCTTGAAAAAGAGGGTTACAGACACTTTATGCTTAAAGAGATTTATGAGCAATCCCGCTCCATAAAAGACAGTATGCGAGGACGGTTACACGCCGACAAAGGTATTGTTTCGCTGGGTGGGATGAAAGATTATGAGCAGAAACTAATCAACGCCAGACGTGTCATTATTATTGCCTGTGGCACTTCGTGGCATGCCGGCCTGGTAGGTGAATACCTTCTCGAAGATCTGGCACGCATCTCTGTGGAAGTGGAGTACGCTTCCGAATTCCGCTACCGTAACCCTATTATTGATGAGCGTGATGTAGTTATTGCTATTTCGCAATCGGGAGAAACGGCCGACACACTGGCAGCTATCCAGCTGGCCAAAGAAAAAGGGGCCACAATTCTCGGTATCTGTAACGTTGTAGGTTCTTCCATAGCCCGCTTAACTGATGCTGGCTCATATACCCACGCCGGCCCGGAAATAGGCGTAGCTTCCACCAAAGCTTTTACCGCGCAGGTAACCGTGCTCACACTACTTGCTTTGAGGTTGGCACAATTAAAAGGAACCATCCCGACTTCACGGTGGATGCAGCTGATACACGAACTTGAGGGTATTCCCGATAAAGTAGAAAAAGCGTTGAATAACGATGGGCTGATAAAGCTTATCTCACAGGAATATAAAGATGCCACTAACTTTCTTTATCTGGGCCGCGGTTATAATTTCCCCGTTGCGCTGGAAGGGGCGTTAAAACTGAAAGAGATTTCCTACATCCATGCGGAAGGTTATCCGGCTGCAGAAATGAAACATGGTCCTATTGCTTTGATAGATAAGAATATGCCCGTTGTTTTTATCGCAACTTCCAATGGAATTTACGATAAGGTGGTGAGCAATATTCAAGAGGTAAAAGCAAGAAACGGTCATGTAATTGCCGTCGTTACCGAAGGTGACGAAGTCATTAAAAACCTGGTGGATTACGCTATTGAAATTCCTAAAACCAATGAAATTTTCACCCCACTGCTGGCCAGTATCCCATTGCAGAAACTGGCTTATCATATTGCCATCCTGAGGGGTTGTAATGTGGATCAACCCCGAAACCTTGCTAAATCGGTAACCGTAGAGTAAGGATGTTTGGATGAGAGATGTTCCATATCACCTTTAGGCACTTCACGTTTATAGCTTCGTCGCCAGCACGGCTGCCTTTTTAAATCGCATGACCTTACCGCTTTGATCAAAAACTTTGATGTAAAACACATAAATACCGACGGGAGCTTTGGTCCCGTCATCTTTCAGCCCATTCCATGAGACAACACCATCGGTTCCAACATATTCATTGTTTACCAGCCTGCGTACCAACTGTCCCGAAGCATTGAAAATGGTAATCGTCATGGTATTGCCGGATGTTTCAAGCTTGTATTTAATGTGTAAAATATCCTGGTATCCATCATTGTCCGGAGAGAAAATTTCCGGGTCAATGTCAATCTCACCACTGATGGAGTCTGGGTTCATGCTAGCGGATTGTGAATTACGATAACCCGGCGTCCCGAACCCAACACTCTCTGCCGCTGAGTGCCAGTTGTTTGGATCGTTGGTTTCACCATCGGCACTTACCCGCTCCAGCGCCACACCCTGTGTATAATTCAATAACGGATATTGCATTTTTTCCGAATAGTCAAAGGCGTCTATTTTCTGCATTTGCCTGAACAGCAACACACTTCCTTTGTCTTTGCTGAAAGCCGGAAACGGCACAACACGCAGAAAAGCATGTGGATTTTTGGCAGTATACTGTGCTTTCACCTTTCCAGGCGATGAAGACAGCAGAACATAATCGCCTGGCAACAACAAGGTCTGATCAAAAGCGAGATTATAAAAGAGGGAGTCGGGTGGATTGGGTGGCGATTTTTTTACTGTCCCTAAAAGCAACGATGATAAATCAATGGTTTTGTGCGAACGATTATACAGCTCCACATAATCCTCTCCTCCTGCCAGAGGATAAAACAATAATTCATTAATGACCACATCTCTGTTCGCCACAGGCTGAGGAAGGCCAAACTGCACTGACGTATCAGTGGCCATGGCCTTTCCGGCACAGTTTTGCAGGTTTCCGGAAATTGTTAGTGTGTAGATTGTTGCCGTGTCAAAAGCGTCCCCAAACATCTGGCTGACACGCCTGCGATCTGCCGAAACCTCTGATTTCTCTATCTGTCCCATATCTGGTGAGACAGTAAAAAAGCCGGAATTTACAAGCAGGTTACTCTCCATTTTTTGTGTAAATGACAATTCAATCGTGTGATCGTCAGGGATCTGCAATGCTCTGATTTTAGGCAACGCAATCTGCGTATCAAATACTGAATTCTGCTTCCCGGGCGTTCCGCCCACATTATTTTCCGCCGCTTTCCAGTTATTGCTTCCCGAGCAGATATTTTCCGGGTTTATCTGTTCCAGTGACCATCCACCATCCGCTTTAGCATCATCACCATACCCGTTTTTATCATATTGCACCGAGGATATCAGAAGTCCTTTTCTATCGAAAAGTCTCAGGTTCTCCCCGCCGTTTGTCAGACCGAAACTTTTAAACGCATATGTTTTTCCAAAATGGGAAAAAGCGTCCCGTGCTTTTTCTTTACAAAGAATCAGGTAGCCACCGGATGCAATGGTAACTTTCCCAAAAGTCTTTTTCAATTTCCCAAGCATCAGTTGCCAGCCGTCCAGATTAATAGCCACAGCAGTACGGTTAAACAGTTCCAGATACTCAAATTCAGGAAGTCCCACGGCAGGCGTCGGGTCGGCCATTATCTCATTAAAAACCACATCGTTGGGTTGCGGCTTCACATAAACAAAAGAGAACGTTTGTCCGGCCATACGATTTCCTGACCGGTCTGTTATTCCTAAAACGGTAATTTCATAGAGTTGATTTCTTTTCAAATGGCCGGAAAAAGTCAGCATAACAGACTTTTTATCCGGAGAAGGGATGACATTCAAAAGTTTACCGGCGGCTGGCGAAAGCTGATAATTACCTGTATGTATTGCCGAAAGGCTGTCTATGCCTTCGCTGAAAAAGAGAGCCAAAGTACTGTCGGAAGACACAAAGACGCTATCTAACACCGGAGGTAACGTATCCACTTGCCGGGTACCGGCATAAATATCATCAAAAAAGACCTTTTTGGCATTACTCCGGGTATATTGACAAAAAAGCCCAAAATAAGAAGAGGCGCTAAAACGGCTGTCCTTCCCTTCGGCTTCTTTATGAAAATCATCTCCACCTGCCGGGTCAGCAAAGAGTTGCCAATTTCCCAATGAATCACGAAGGACCTTTATCCTTACGGTAAAAGCTTTGGAGAGTAGCCCTTCAGTTCCCCGGCAAACGGAAACCGTTGTGTCACCCGATTTTCTGAACAACTCGATGGCATCGTTGCTCCCGGCCTCACCAAGCTGCAAGTAATATCCTTTTGAAACCAGCGTGATGTCCGGGTTGTCGGTAACAAGGAAAATACGGATAAAATTTCTGGAAGAAGGGCTAAAAGCCGCCTTCACCCAAATTTGCCATTCGGTTTGGGGCAACATTTGAAAAGACGTTGTTAGCCAGGCTTTATCTATCACACTATCATTAAGTTGCAATTGCTTGTCGGCATTCACAACAAATCGATCCCGTGTACCAGACCATACCGGATTCTGAGTAAAATTTCCATCATCAAAATACTCGGAAAGCTGGGGAAAAGCAACCAGAGGAAGCAGAACCAGAAGAAGTAAGAAAGGTTTCATTATTTTGGTAATTTTGCAGCGTTTTCACTAGAGCATATAAAAGTACAAAAAATAATGAAAGTTGCAGTAATCGGAGCTACCGGAGTGGTAGGAAGAAAAATGATTAAAGTATTGGAAGAGCATAACTTCCCGTTGACACGCATTTACGCTGTTGCTTCCGAAAAATCAATTGGCGAAAAGATTCCTTTTAAACAGTCTGAGATTGAAGTTATCACCCCAGAAAAGGCACTTCGGTTAATACCAGATGTAGCGCTGTTTTCGGCAGGTGCAGCAGCATCTGCTACATGGGCACCAAAGTTTGCCAAAGCAGGCACCACGGTCATCGATAACTCTTCTGCCTGGCGGATGGATCCGGAGATTCCTTTGGTTATACCCGAAATAAACGGAAACATCCTGAAAACTTCTCATAAGATCATTGCCAATCCTAACTGCTCTACTATACAAATGCTCATGGCCATTGCTCCACTGCACTGGAAATTTGGCATTAAAAGGATTGTGATTTCCACCTACCAGTCGGTAAGCGGTAGCGGAAAAATGGGCATTGAACAATTAATGAACGAACGGCAGCACAAAAGAGGAACAAAGGTCTATCCGCATCCTATTGATATGAATGTATTGCCGCACGCCGGCGACTTTACCGATAGTGGTTATACCACCGAAGAGGAGAAGCTGATTAACGAAACATGGAAAATACTCAGCGACAATACCATCTCCATTTCGGCAACCGCCGCACGGGTACCTGTGACAGGTGGCCATTCCGAATCAATAAACCTGGAGCTGCGAAAAGCCTGGGCTATGGAAGAGGTTATTTTTCTGCTGAATGAGATGCCCGGACTGGTTGTACAGGACGACCCGAAAAACAATATCTATCCCATGCCTGTTTCGGCTCAGGGGAAAGATGATGTTTTTGTGGGACGTATCCGGCGCGACAATTCAGTAAAAAACGGGCTAAACCTATGGGTTGTAGCCGACAACCTGCGAAAAGGTGCAGCCACCAATGCCGTGCAAATTGCAGAATATCTGATAAAACAAAAATTGTTAGGTTAAAAAAATACAATATTGAAGATATATCAGTGCATACAGGATTTTGAGGCGGTTGCCCATCCCATCATCACCATCGGTACTTTTGATGGCGTTCATTTGGGACATCAGGCTATCTTTTCAAAAATGAAGGAAGAGGCCAAAAAAACTGGTGGCGAAACAATCGTAATTACGTTTTCCCCACATCCGCGGCTGGTTTTATATCAGGACAGCGTCAATCTGAAATTTATCAATACCCGCGAGAAAAAAATCGAACGGCTGGATAAAGTGGGTATTGACCACCTTATTATCATCCCATTTACCAAAGAGTTTGCCCGAAATTCGTCGGAGCAGTTTGTCACCGACTACGTGGTAAAATATGTCCATCCTGCCAAAGTTATCATTGGCTACGACCATCACTTTGGTAAAAACCGGGAAGGAAACATCCAGCTTCTGGAAAAGCTGAAACAAAAATTCGGCTACGAAGTGGAAGAGGTTCAGCCCTTTTATGTCGATGGAGTTCCGGTTAGCTCCACACGCATTCGTAATTTGCTGCATGACGGCAATGTAAAGGAGGCCAACCGGATGTTAGGTTATGAATATGCCATCACGGGAAAAGTCGTACGCGGTCAACGTATTGGGCACAAAATAGGATTTCCAACTGCAAACCTTGAAATTCCAAACGAATACAAGCTGATTACCGCCAATGGTGTGTATGTCTGCCGCGTACTGTTGGGAAACAGAGTCCTAAAAGGTATGGGAAATATCGGCGTGCGACCTACTATCGACCACGGAGACCTGACTATTGAAGTACATATTTTTGATTTTGACGAAGATATTTATGATGAGAAAATTACCATTCAGTTTGTGGACCGGTTACGTGATGAAAAGAAATTTGAGAACCTCGAAGCGCTGAAAACACAACTCGCCAAAGACAAAGTGTTGTCAATTGAACGATTATGAAATGTTTTTCGGTAAGAAACAAATTATTGATATTGCTGGTTTGGTTTGCTTTTATCGGGGTATTTTCTGTAAATGCACAAAATTCGGTCTGGAAATGCGTTAAACAAGCAGATAATATCCGGGTTTATTCGCGAAAAAGTGCTAGTGCCAATTACAGAATCATTAGGGTAACAACACTGTTAAAAACCACTTTGTCCTCGTTAGTCATGTTAGTAACCGACTTCCCAAATAATAAAAACTGGGTATTCCTGAATAAAAAAACAGAAGTACTTGAGAAGAAATATCCTTATTCATGGATTCTATACAACCAGACGGATGCGCCCTGGCCGGTTACAGATAGAGATATTATTTCCAGAACGGTTTTATCGCAGGATTCCGTGACCAAAATTGTTACCATCCGCGGTAAAGCCATCCCTAAATATCGTCCTGCAAATCCCAACTATGTCCGGATTCCTTTTGCTCGTTCCCAATGGCGTTTTATCCCTTTAAAAGACAGCCTGGTAGATGTAGAATTTACACTGGAGCTAGATGTAGGTGGAAACATCCCACAATGGTTGGCAAACATGACGGCAACAAAAGGCCCTTATCAAACTATGCGCAGATTCAGAAAGGAAATCCGCCTTAAGAAATATCGCGATGCCCACCTCTCTTTCATCAAGGAACCCTGATTTCAATACTTCCAGGGCTAAACAAATGAAGTTATTCAGACAGCCAGGCCAAAAACAGAAATTTTACAGGTTAGTTTAAGCAAGGATACTAAAGCCGATGGCGTTACAAAGCTTATGTAGAGCTCAGGTTACTATATTTTCTCTGAAAAATTTTGAAGGATCTCTTGCAGGATTTCTTTTACTGCTCCGGCGGTTTGGGCTTCCATCAGACGGATGCGGAAAGGTTTAAAACCTGGAAAGCCTTTGAAATAGGCCGACCAGTGTTTGCGGATTTCCATGATACCACGGCGCTCGCCCTTCCAGGATACCGACCGCTCCAGATGCAATATGCTAATACGTACCCGCTCTTCGATACCGGCCGGGGTCATCAGTTCTCCGGTATCAAAATAATAGTTTATCTCTCTGAATATCCACGGGTTGCCATAAACAGCCCGGCCAATCATGAGGCCGTCCACACCATAAGTATCTTTGAAATATTTTGCTGAGAGAGGGCCGTTTACGTCTCCGTTACCGAAGATGGGGATGTGCATACGCGGGTTGTTTTTCACCTCGCCAATCAGCGTCCAGTCTGCCGGGGTGGAATAACGGGTTGTCCGGGTACGGCCATGGATAGCGAGCGCCTGAATGCCTACATCCTGCAACCGTTCGGCAATATCCACAATCTCCTTGTGCTCTTCGTCGTATCCGAGGCGTGTTTTTACCGTTACCGGAAGGTTAACAGCTTTCACCACAGCAGCAGTCATCTTCACCATTTTGGGGATGTCGTTCAGGATACCGGAACCAGCTCCTTTGGCCACCACCTTTTTCACAGGGCAACCGAAGTTGATGTCGATGAGGTCGGGATGGGCCTTTTCGGCATAACGGGCGGCGGCGATCATAGAATCAATATCATGGCCGAAAATCTGGATGCCGATGGGACGTTCGGCAGACTCAAAATCCAGCTTCTTGACACTTTTGTCCGCATCACGAATCAACCCTTCGGAGGAGATAAATTCAGTGTACATCAAATCGGCGCCAAACATTTTACATACGTAACGAAATGGCGGATCGGTAACATCCTCCATGGGAGCCAGAAGCAGCGGGAACTCTCCGAGATTTATTTCACCTATTTTAACCACAAATGTAAATTTTTGATAACAGGCTTCCTTTTTTGAAAGCGTATAACGGTGGGGCAAAAATATTAATTTTGTGCTTTCTAATCGCTTATTCATGAAACGCAGAATTTTCTTTCCGGATACCAAACCGGGTATCAAACTTTTCTGGTTGCTTTTTCTGGTGGTTTTGTCGGCTTTGATTTTTTCTATCCTCGGGCTGGTAGCCGGAAAATTAATTTTTCACCGTGACCTCTCTTCCCTGTTGGTGATGCTCTCACAACCTAACACCGAAACAGCCAAATCATTTCTCTATATTTTCCAGTTAATAAATCAGATTGGCATGTTCATCCTGCCGCCATTATTGTTTGCATACCTTTTCAGCACCCAAAGTGGCCGCTACCTAAAAACCAGTCGGGTACCTTTACCGATGATACTTTTACTGGCAGGATTGAGCATTTTTACAATCTTGCCATTTATCAACTGGCTGATGGAAATCAATGTACACATGACTTTTCCGAATGCATTGGCTGGTATCGGCGAGTGGATGAAAGTTAAGGAAACACAAGCCGACCGGCTGACGGAAGTATTTCTGCAAGTGAAAAGCCCGTCCGGACTGGCGTTGAATCTGTTGGTTATTGCCTTAATTCCGGCGCTGGGCGAAGAGCTGCTTTTTAGGGGGCTGCTGCAACGCCTGCTGGGCGAATGGACCAGGAATATCCATGCGGGTGTTATCCTGACAGCTTTTATCTTCAGCGCGTTACATTTACAGTTTTTTGGCTTTCTTCCACGGTTTTTGTTAGGGCTGATGCTGGGCTATCTGCTGGAGATAACACAAAACTTATGGGTTCCGATTTTTGCTCATTTTGTAAATAACGCCACTTCAGTGATTCTTTTCTACCTGCATTACAACGGTTTCGTCAACATGAAGATGGAGGATTTCGGAAGTACTCAAAATTACTTTATTATTGCCTTTAGCTTATTGATAACGGTGGGATTATTTTACGGGATAAAGAGGAATTCAGCTGTGGTTAACGGAGGTACAAGTGGACACTTGTGACAGTTATTAGGATCGCCGTCCGGAAAATGGCCTTACTGCCAACATAAACTCCTGTTGACTTTATTTTTCTGTCGTTTTGTCATAAATCGTAGAAGAAAAAATCTTTTTACTCAAAATTTACCGGGTTACTTTATAAATCGTTATTAACAAGGTATTTATATGCTTTATCCTTTAACTTTTATTACCGGTAACTTCCGGAAGAATCCTTCAGAAAGCTCTTGTCATTATCTAAGTCGGATTTTGGCATAATCATTGACTTCAATAAGCCAACAGAAAAAGTTGTAATAAAGAAATTAAAAAATATTAATCATAAGGAGGAAAAATAAATGGGAAAAATAATTGGAATAGACCTGGGAACTACAAACTCATGTGTTGCCGTAATGGAGGGGAATGAGCCGGTGGTTATCCCCAACAGCGAGGGACACCGTACCACTCCCTCAATTGTAGCATTTACAGATAATGGCGAACGGAAAGTAGGAGATCCTGCTAAACGTCAGGCTATTACAAATCCTAAAAAAACTGTTGCATCCATCAAACGTTTCATGGGGAATTCCTATAACGATGTTGCCACCGAAATTAAGCGGATGGCTTATGAAGTGGTAAAAGGCGACAACAATACACCAAGAGTCAAGATTGATGACCGTCTTTATACTCCACAGGAAATTTCGGCAATGGTACTTCAGAAAATGAAGAAAACTGCTGAGGATTATCTTGGACAGACAGTTACGGAAGCAGTAATTACTGTTCCGGCATATTTCAACGACTCGCAACGTCAGGCTACCAAAGAAGCCGGAGAGATTGCCGGACTGAAAGTACGTCGTATCATAAACGAGCCTACAGCCGCTTCGCTGGCTTATGGTCTCGACAAGAAAAAACAGGACGAAACCATTGCCGTGTTTGACCTTGGCGGCGGTACTTTTGATATTTCAATTTTGGAGCTTGGAGATGGTGTTTTTGAGGTAAAATCTACCAACGGGAATACACACCTCGGTGGTGATGACTTTGACGGTAAAATTATCAACTGGCTGGCCGATGAGTTCAAGAACGATGAAGGCATTGATCTGCGTAAAGACCCAATGGCTTTGCAGCGGTTGAAAGAGGCTGCCGAGAAAGCAAAAATTGAACTTTCCAGTTCTACGGAAACAGAAATCAATTTACCTTATATTATGCCCGTGGATGGTGTCCCGAAACACCTCGTGCGCAAGCTGACCCGTTCCAAATTTGAGCAACTGACCGACAGTCTTATTAAAGCTACTATTGAGCCTTGTAAACTGGCGCTGAAAGATGCCGGACTGAACACTTCCGATATAAATGAAGTTATTCTGGTAGGTGGTTCGACACGTATTCCGGCCATTCAGAAAATTGTGAAAGATTTCTTCGGAAAAGAGCCTTCCAAAGGCGTGAACCCCGATGAAGTGGTGGCTGTAGGTGCTGCTATTCAGGGAGGGGTGCTCACCGGAGAGGTAAAAGATGTGCTGTTGCTCGACGTAACGCCGCTTTCGCTCGGTATTGAAACCCTCGGTGGCGTGATGACCAAGTTGATTGAAGCTAACACGACGATTCCTACCAAGAAATCGGAGACTTTTTCCACAGCTGCTGACAACCAGCCTTCGGTGGAAATTCATGTGTTGCAGGGCGAACGTCCCATGGCGACCCAAAACAAAAGTATCGGTAGGTTCCATCTTGATGGAATTCCACCGGCTCCTCGTGGCGTTCCGCAGATCGAAGTTGTTTTTGATATCGACAGTAACGGTATTTTGAACGTGTCAGCCAAAGACAAGGCTTCCGGCAAATCACAAAATATCCGTATTGAAGCTTCTTCGGGATTGTCGGATGAAGAAATTAAAAAGATGAAAGCGGAAGCAGAAGCTAATGCCGAAGATGACAAAAAAGCCAAAGAACGGATTGACAAACTAAATGCTGCCGACGCGCTGGTTTTCCAGACGGAAAAACAACTGAAAGAGTATGGCGACAAACTTCCGGCTGATAAGAAATCAGAAATTGAGAGTGGTTTGGAGACTTTACGCAATGCGCACAAATCGCAGGATATTACTGCCATTGATGCCGCCATGGAAAAGCTGAATGCTGTCTGGCAAAAAGCCAGCGAGGACATGTATAAAAGCGCACAAGGTGCAGCTCCCGGCGAACAGACACCACCCAATGCTGGTGGAGATGCCGGTGCTGCCCCCGGAGACGGTGGTAACGGTGGCGATGACGAAGTTACCGATGTTGATTTTGAAGAAGTTGACGATAAGTAATTATCCTTAAAAAGGATGAAAAAGGCTGCCCGCTTTAGTGGGCAGCCTTTTTTTCTGGATCAAACAAGGGATTTAAAATTGATGGCGAGGAGGTTTCTCTCTGTTGAAAAAAAAAATCCAAAGCTTTTTATTGACTTACTGTTGGCTTTTGTCCTAACTTTGCATCTAAATCAAAATATTCATTCTAATGAAAAAAATACTTCTTGCCGGATTATTTCTGGCCTTTGCTTTTCAGGGAGCATTTGGACAAAATGTGAACAAGATTGTTGTGGATCCTATACTGCATAGTAATGTGCTTGTGGGGCCATGTAGCCGTAACGGGCTGGAGCATGGCATTTTCAGTCGGTATTTCAACGAGGAATATAATAGCTATCATCCCGATGCAACAGCTATCAAAGCAATTGCAAAAAAGATAAACAAAACTACCATCACCATTGTTTTTGGAAGCTGGTGTGGCGATAGCAGAATGCAGGTTGGACGTTTTTACAAAGTGCTGGATGATGCCGGCTTTGACAGCAGTCATGTGAAAAACATTGCTGTTTTACGCTCTATAAAAGCCGGAAGTACAAATATCTCCGGGTTACATATTCGGCGGATTCCAACTTTTATTGTCTCTTATCAAGGTAAAGAAATTGGGCGTATCGTGGAATCTCCCCGGGTAAGTATTGAAGCTGACCTGGTAGCTATTCTTGGCAAGATAAAATAATGAAGACTTTTTCGTCAATAAAAGAGACGATATCCTTTCTTGAACAAAAAAAAATTGCAGGAAGAAGTATCGGTTTTGTTCCTACCATGGGAGCGTTGCACGAAGGGCATTTGGCACTTATGCGTCAGGCAAAAAAAGAAAACGACCTGCTGGTGGTGAGTATTTTTGTGAATCCTGTTCAGTTTAACAACGCTGATGATTTGAAAAAATATCCACGTACGCCGGAAGCGGATACCAAAAAGCTGGAAAGTGTGCATTGCGATGTGCTCTTTGCTCCGGATGTCAAAGAGATGTACCCCGAGGAGGTAACCGTGCAATATGATTTTGGCGGTTTGGATAAGGTAATGGAAGGCGTTTTCCGTCCCGGCCATTTCAACGGGGTGGCAGTTGTGGTAAAGAAACTTTTTGACATCATCCGTCCTGATCGTGCTTATTTTGGTGAAAAGGATTTCCAGCAGCTTACGCTTATTAAAAAGCTGACGGCAGAGGAAAAGGTTCCTGTGGAGATTGTACCCTGCCCTATTGTTCGTGAACCCGATGGTCTGGCCATGAGTTCGCGCAACCGCCTGCTCAGCTCCGAAGAGCGGAAAGTTGCACCTTTCATATACAAAACGTTACAAGAAGCCAAGCTCCGGCGCAATCATATTTGTGCCAATCCCCTGCGGCAGATGATCATCAATATTTTTGAAAGTAACGAACAATTCAGGCTGGAATATTTTGATATTGTGAACGATGAAACCCTGCAACCCATCTCCGTGTGGAATGACAAAATCGGAACAGTGGCCTGCGTAGCTGTTTGGCTGGGGAGAGTACGGCTCATCGATAACATCCGGATTATTTAATACTTTTGCAAAAAATTTGTAGCTTAACAATATTGTAAAATGACTATTGAAGTCCTGAAATCGAAGATTCATCGTGCTACAGTTACTGAGGCGAATCTGAATTACATTGGCAGTATCACCATTGACGAAGAGTTGATGGATGCTGCCAACTTAATCGAAAACGAAAAGGTAAGCATTTATGACATCACCAATGGCAACCGTCTTGACACATACGTCATAAAGGGGGCTCGTCATTCAGGTGAAATCTGTCTGAATGGAGCTGCTGCAAGAAAGGTAGCAGTGAACGACCTGATTATCATCGTTTCCTATGCTATCATGGATTTTGAAGAAGCAAAAAAATTTAAGCCACACATCATTTTCCCCGATAAGAACAATTTTTTAAAATAAGACAGTAAAAAGTGCAGCGCAAACAGACAATTTCTGTTTTGAAGTATCTTCTTTTTCTGGTCTTTGGGCTGGCTCTTTTGTGGTTGAGTTTCCGGAAACTAGATATGAATGAGGTATGGACTGACATCCGTGATGCCCATTACTCCTGGTTATTTTTTTCACTTTTCCTGGTATTGATTTCACACGTTTTACGGGCGGCCCGCTGGAATTTGCTCATTGGCGGGCTTGATTACAAAACACGGCTTACCACAACATTCTATTCCGTTATGATTGGCTATCTCGCCAATACTGCCGTGCCACGTATGGGTGAATTTGTCCGGTGCGGCGTCTTATCGAAAAAAGAGAATATTCCTTTTAATGCCTTGTTCGGTACGGTTATCATTGAGCGCATCTTTGATCTGATCGTATTGGTCTTGCTGATTTTCTCAGTGATCGTTTTTCAAATCAGGCTGTTAAATGATTTTCTACATGAATTTCTCAGACCTTTTTTTAAAACCGTTTTTGTCAACCTCTGGAACATCAGTCTTTTTACAGTGCTACTGTTGTTTGTTTTTACAGGCTCTTTTATTTTGCTTAAACGAAACAAACACCGATTTAACAATCATCCCTCTTACCTGAAGATGAGGGTTTTCTTTAAAGGGGTGCTGGAAGGTATCAAGACGGTAAAAACCATGAAAAACAAATGGTTGTTTCTCATTTATACTTTTCTTATCTGGTTTTTTTACGCGCTAATGGTCTATGTTCCCGTAATGATGTTTCCTGAAACTTCTTCTTTGAATTTTGTGGATGGCCTCACCCTGCTGGCCATTGGAAGCCTTGGTATTGTGGCGCCGGTTCCGGGAGGTATTGGTGCCTATCATTTTATTGTTAAGACTATTCTGGTAGAACTCTATCATATCAATGCCGATGTGGCTATCTCATTTGCTACCATTACACACGCCGGACAAACGTTGCTAAATGTGGTTGTTGGCGGACTTGGATATTTGATTATCTTTCTCACAAAATCTCAAAAACCGAGTAATGAAAAATTATGACATCATAAAAAAGAAGATTTACGGGAGAGAAGAATTATCTGCAATGCTCTATTTGTGGCATTTTCAGCAAAAGAAAATCGTTTTCACTAACGGATGTTTCGATTTGCTGCACCTGGGCCATATCAAATACCTGAGCCAGGCCAAAGATTGTGGTGATGTGTTGCTGGTAGGTGTCAATACCGACCGTTCGGTAGAAATGTTAGGCAAAGGGAGCAACCGTCCCATCATGGATGAAAATGCCCGTGCTACCATTGTTGCCGCTCTTCATTTTGTGGATGCTGTGGTATTGTTTGGTGAAGAAACGCCTTATGAGCTGATAAAAACGGTACAGCCAGATGTGCTGGTCAAGGGCAGTGACTACCGTCCGGAAGAGATTGTGGGGTATGATATTGTCAAAGAAAAAGGCGGGGAGGTGATTACCATCGATTTTCTCCCGGGCTATTCCACTACCGGCATTGAGGAAAAGATTAAAGCGGGAGATTAATATTCAGGTTATTATAACGGAAGTACCCATTATAACAAAGGTTTCCTATGCCGAAAAGACTTCCAGAGCTCATCACGTCTGAAACAGAATTTAGTCAATAAATCTCTTTTACTTTTACAAAAGACGGTCTATTTTATCAAGAAATAACTGTTTATCAATGGGTTTTGAGATGTAATCGTTGCATCCTGCTTTTAGCGCATTTTCTTTATCGCCAGGCATGGCATAGGCTGTTTGGGCAAGAATAGGAACCTTTTTGTTGAATTTCCGTATTTGTCGTGTTGCTTCAATACCGTTCATGCCGGGCATACGTATGTCCATCAGGATAAGGTCAATATCAGAATATTCTTTACAGACTTTCACCGCATCTTCACCGTTAACGGCGTAGAGGAGTTTAAAATCTCTTTCTGCAAAAATCTCTTTTAGTAAAATATTGCTTACTTCATCATCTTCAGCAATGAGAATAAGTTTTCTTCCTCCGGGTTTTTCTTTTGGAAGAGAAGTGGTAACAGTTTTTTGGGCCTGACTTTTTGCCGGTTGATAGGGAATGGAAAAGTTAAAGGTACTTCCTTTCCCTTCTTCTGATTCAACTTCTATTTTGCTGCCGAGCAAATCGGTATAGCCTTTGGCAATAGACAATCCCAGCCCGGAGCCTTCGTAGGGTCTGGTGAGTTTGAGGTCGGCCTGCACAAAACGATCAAAAATAGCTTTTACCCTGTCGGGGGGGATTCCCATTCCGGTATCCTGTACATAAAACAGAAGCTGTCCGTCCTTAAGGAGGCAACCGAACTCGACAAACCCTTTCCGGGTGAATTTAATGGCATTACGTATGAGGTTTATAAGAACCCCCTCCAGTTTCTGCCGGTCGGTTTTTATTACGGTATCCATACCGGAAAGCCGATTATTAACCTTCAGTTGGATTCCTTTTTCATCGGCCTGATATTTAAAAAAACCGAAGAGGTAATCCATCACGGCAGTTACATCGACATCGGATATTTGAACCTTAAGTTGACCGGCTTCAAGTTTTGAGATTTCGATAATATCATTTATGGTGGCCATTAGCCGTTCACCGCTTTTGTTGATGATGTCAATGTAACGGTTTTTGGTATCTTCTTCCAGCTCGGGTTCACTGAGCAGATCCATAAAACCGAGGATCCCATTCATGGGGGTACGTATTTCGTGGCTAATGTTAGCGAGAAATGCCGATTTCAGCCGATCACTTTCTTCGGCTTTCTCTTTGGCTTTCACCAGCTCATCGTGTAATCTTTTCTTTTCGGTAACATCTTCCTGTACGCCAACAAAGTAGGTTATGTCTCCTTTCTCGTTCAAAATAGGAGAAATAGAGGAACTGTCCCAGTAAGTTTCTCCGTTCTTTTTCTTGTTTTTGAACTCTCCTCTCCACTCATTACCGGACAGAATCGTATCCCACAGTTTTTTAAAAAACGATGGAGGATGCTCACCCGATTTTAAGAGGCTCGGATTTTTTCCGATAACCTCCTCCATGGAATAACCTGTTACTTCGGTAAATTTGGGATTTACATACATAAGCCTGCCGTCCAGATCGGTAATCATCACCGAGACCGGGCTTTGCTCAACCGACCGGCCGAGCAATTTGATTTGTTGTTCCGCGTGCCGGCGCTCGGTAACATTATGCAATACACAATGTGTCCGTTTAAATTTTCCGGATTTATCCGTTGCTATAATCCCTTCAACAACAACAACAACCTTTTCTTTCTTTTTGGAGATAAGTTCATATTCTACATTATGAATGTGTCCTGTTGAGAGAAATTTTGGAAAAACGTCCTGCAATATCCCGATACTTTCTTTGGTAAGGTATTCCTCTATCGAGTGGCCTATTACTTCTTCACGCTGATACCCCAATGTCCTGAGCCACATATCGTTTACCTCAAGGATACTTCCTTTGATATCCAGTGACTGATAAGGGATCGGTGCATTTTCGTAAAAGAGCCTGAAATGTTTCTCGCTTTCCGCCAATTTTATTTCCGCCTGTTTGCGTTGTTCTTCCTGCTTGTTGAACTCCAGTGAGAAGGCGATATCCGCTGCCATCTCGTCCAACAATTTGAGTTCCTGGTCGTCAAAGAAGTCTATTTCGCCGGCATACAGGTTAAGCGTACCGCTTACTTCGCCGTCAACAATCAGGGGAAAAGCGGCTGAGGCATGATAACCCAACTGCAGGGCGTCTTCGCGCCACGGGACCATACGCGGGTCGTGTTCGATATCATTCACGACAACATGTTTTCCATCGCGCAGAGCGCTGGCTGTGGGACCGAGTATACGGTCGCTGTCGCCCAGCTCGATGTTCAGTTTATCGAGATAGCCATTGGCCCTGCCTACATGCGCTACGGGCCTAACCTGCTTTGTTTGTGGGTCGAGCAACCCGATCCACGCCATACGAAATCCGCCCTTCTCCACAGCAATGTGGCAGGTGGCCTCAAATAAAGCCATTGGCTCATGTACGTGCATGATGGTTTGGTTGACGTCGCTTAGCAAAGCATAGGTGCGGTTGAGTTTGCGTAGTTGGCCCTCGGCTGTTTTCCTGTCGGTGATGTCCTGATAAAATATGGAGAGCCCCTTTTCGGAGGGGATAATACGGTTTTCAAACCAGCGGCCCAGGGGTTCATAATAGTCTTCCATGGTGATTTCCTGCCCGGTCTCCATGACTTTGTAGTAATTATTATAAAAAGGATGTCCCACACCTTCGGGAAATTCGGTCCAAATATGCTTACCAATGAGGTCTTTAGGTTCGAGGCCAAACAAGGCAGCCCCGCGTTTATTGATGTAAGTACATATCCAATTTGTATCTAAAGAAATAAATCCATCGGTCATGTTTTCTAATGTCGCCAAAAGACGTGCCTGGGTGTCTTCGTATTTGGCTTCCATTTCGTTACGCCGGGTAACATCATGAATAATGGAATAGAGCAAAGGAGCACCACCAATTTCGATAGGATTACTATATACCTCCACCTCCCTTATTTCACCATTAGCCAGTTGGTGTCGAAACTTAAAAAGATTGCGTTCTTCAGCTTTGGCCAATTCCATTTCTTTATGTACTTCTTCCTTTGAAAGCTGATTTATTTCAGTAATATTTTTCTCTTTAAGTTGTTTAACCGGCCACCCGTAAAATTGCTCGGCAGCAGGATTAGCATCCACAATGTTTCCATTTTCCGGATCAATAAGTAACATAATAATTGATCGGTTGTTAAACAATGTTTTGTGTTTTCTTTCACTTTCAAGTATCTTCCGGTTTTTTTCGCGTTCCCTGGTTTGATCACGAAATACCAGTACCACACCGGATATTTGTCCCTCTTCGTCAAGGACAGGCGCACCGCTATCGGTAATAGGGATTTCCTTTCCCTGTTTAGAAATGAGCAAGGTGTGGTTGGCCAGCCCCACAACTACGCCTTGGCGCAGAACCTTTTCCACAGGTGATACAACGGTTTCGCGGCTTTCTTCGCTGATAATGTGAAAAACTTCTCCGAGAGATCTTCCTTTAGCATCTTTCTCACTCCAACCCGTCAGCTTCTCCGCCACAGGATTCAAAAGCGTAATTTCTCCTTTCCTGCCGGTAGCAATAACGGCATCGCCAATGCTATATAGGGTGGTTTTGAAAATATTTTCCAGCAGGGGGTTGTGCCTTTTTGCGAAATCAACAATTTCCTTTAAACGCCGGATCATATCCTCAACGGGGATAGTGTCTCCTTTCTTCAGAGCACGTAGTAACTCTTCTCCTTTTTTGCCGATTTTTCCGGCGGCTTCCGCGTAACTATCCATGATAAGACGAATTAATAGCCTCCCTGGGGGAGTGTTCATGCTTTGGCGGTTCCCATACAGATTTTCTGTAAGTATCTCCACAAAGATACAGAAATAAGAATACAGAAACAAGATCTTCTTATTGTCAGGAAAACACGTGTTTTTTCTCCTCCCTGCTTCCGTCGAGCCTACTTTACGATGACATATTTTTTTGGACTCAGGTATTCTATTTCAAATATTTCTCGTAGATTCTTCGCTCACTTTAAACAACTTCTAGGAAAAATATCGGTAAAAATAAAAGCTGCCTGATACACAACAGGGAATTGACAGCCTGAAGCAAATTGTGGTGTCCAATAAAATGTATCGGGGAAACTTAGTTTCGGCAGATGGAAGTGGCGGTACCAATCGGCAGAATCCATTGCTAACGAAATGGAAATTCTATACCACAAATATGGTTACAGGGCTTTCGCCTTTATGGACGATAATTTTACCCTGAGCAAAAGGAGAATAGTGAATTTTGCCGATGAACTGGAAAAACAAAACAGAAAACCGGCTATGAAAAAACTTCGTATCGTTGAACATGAAAATGCGATAAGATTGCAGAAATAGATGCTGAAAGCAAAAAACAAACAACCTGACGGAAAACAACAGCAAAAAAAGAAACCGTAAAAAATATCTTGTAAAACTATTTTTTATATCTTTGCAAGCAATTACTTACTTATAAAGTATTTATTGTGTTGATGGGAGGTTGTTATATTACTATTAGGAGTTTCGTCGAGGCAGTTTCAGCCTGTTTGGCGCAAGAGAAACCAACAACAAATACACAACTGTCTTATTTTCATTCAATTTTATACAAACAGTGATGGACTATTTGATTTTTGGCATTTCATTTTTGGCTGCTTTTATTTTTTCGCTGGGGGGAATTGGCGCTGCCATCGTATTGATTCCCATCTTAGTTTGGTTTGGCATCCCCATCAACACGGCTAAGCCCGTTGGCCTGTTTTACAATACCGTGAGCCTGACCGGAGCAAGTATCCACAACATCAAACACAAGCTACTTGATTTCAAGGTGGGAATTCCCATTATTATATTTTCTTTTCTTTTTGCCATATTGGGAGCCTGGCTTACAAAATTCATTCCCTCAAAAGTTATTCTTATTCTGTTTATTGCTTTTCTCATTTTTTCAGGCCTTATGTTTCTGTTTTTCAAGAAAAAACAAGAACTGGAATACAGAGAAGACACTCCCTGGTTTTCACTTTCGGCTATTGGTGCCGTTGCCGGAGTGCTATCGGGGCTTCTTGGAATAGGTGGCGGCGGTATTATTTCGCCACTTATGCTCATGCTGGGTTTTCATCCCAAAAAAATAACCACCATCACGGCTTTCGTCGTTCCTTTCTCCTCATTTTCCGGATTTCTAACTTACTGGATAATGGGTAATGCCGACTGGAAACTAATCCTCATAGCTTCCGTAGCCGGAATTATGGGAGCATCACTCGGAACCTGGTTTATGCAAAAGAACCTGCAACCTCAAACTGTGAAAAAAATTCTTGCCATTATTTTAATTTTAATGGCTATAAAGTTGATTTTTAAAGTAATATGAAAATAGTTTTTTAAGAACTTAGTTTATAAAACCTTTAGCCCCACGATACAGAAATGAAAAGAGTAAAGCATTTCCTGATAACTTTATTGCTGATTTTAGCAACTTTACCCGGGTTTGCACAACAGGCCGACAGGCCAACAGACAAAGTAGTATGGCACAGCTATGCACAGTTTTGGGCAAATACCGACTTCGACAATTCATACTCTGTGTCTTTGCGCCGGTTGAAATTCTGGATAGCTTCGGGGCCTGCCTTTTCAAAAAATTGGTCGTTCAACGTACAGGCATTGTTCTCCTCGTTAGCACACGAAAAGTTTTTTCTTCAGAATGTTTTCGGCCAGTACCGCAACAACTCGGGTGTGTCAAGCATCCGGTTTGGCCAGTTTACACCCAAATTCAGTTTACAACGCTTCCAGCATGATTACCTCATCGCTGCATTGGAAAGAGCCAGGGTTATCAATTATGCCATTCCCAACGGAACACTTGGCGTACGCGACCTTGGCATCCAATACACATTAAAAGCAGCCCAAAAACATCTCGAAGTAAACTTTGGCGTATTTAACGGATACGGGATAAAGCAATACCGGATAAACTACAGCGGCTACATGCTGACACACAACCTGTCCTATACCATCAAAAAAGCCAATAGCTCATGGAAATTCGGCTATTCACTCATGTACCGGAAAGCAGAGGATTTGCAATTAAAACACATCCTTCCCGATTCAGTACTGTTTACCGGAAACGATTTCCGTTGTGATGTGTATGCCCTGTTCAGCAACAAGCATCTGGACATACAGGCCGAGTACCTGAATGGTTGGCTAAACGGAGGCAGGCTGTACGGCTATTACGCACTGGCAACAGTCAAAATCAATAAAAAAAATGAGACTTACCTCTCCTATGACAAATACAGCGACCTGATAAGCACCACCGATGGCCATCCCTGGTACATAGCCGGATACAATTATCTGATAAAAAACCATAATTTAATGCTTACCCTTGATACACGGTTTCGAAAGGAAAACGGAAGCCTCAGAAATATTACAAGTTTTCAATTTCAAATGTTTTTTCATTAAAAAATTAATTTCATGATCAATCCAAAAGAATGGCTCGAATTTGGCCAAAAATTTCACGGACACAAATGCCCGGCCATGCCAAACGGCCTGAGAGTAGCCGCGGCAGCAATGAACAAACTCGGCGTGGAACGTACCGGCGACAGCAATCTGCATGTCATCCTCGAACTGGGCGAACATCACTGTGCCCACTGTTTTGCCGATGGCGTTCAGGTAATTACGGGATGCACTATGGGGAAAGAAAACATCGAATCCATTCCCCTGGGCAAATGGGGCCTGACTCTCATTGACAAAAAAACCAACCGTGCCATAAGGGTTGCCCCGAAAGCCGAATCGATGATGGCATCCAAAAAAACAGAGTTTTTTACCAAATACCGCATGAAAGGCGTTGCCCCGACACAGGTTCCGGATGAAGTGGTTGAGCCACTTATCGACAAAGTAATGAACACGCCTGACGAAGAAATGCTCATCATTTCAGAAATATTTGACTACGACTGGAAAGAACCAAAAGGAACTTTTGCCGGCTTTATTTGTGAGGAATGTGGCGAAATGGTAGTTGAAAAATACGGGCGCATTGTAGGTGATAAAAAATTATGTATTGCCTGTGCCAACAAGTGATTTTATAATTTTCGGCAGGCTGTGCCTGCCGAAAATTATCTCTTACAATAACCGGCTAAAAAATAAAATTCGCTACTCTTACCGGAAGCACTTACTTTTGTAAAAACTTTGTATCAAAAACCTAACTTGATGGACAGACTGGCAAAAGTCATACTGAAACTCAAATGGCCTATTATCATCCTGGCTATTTTGCTCACCGGTTTTTTTGGTTACGAACTCTCAAAGATTCGGCTGGACTCCAATGTAATAGATTCTCTGCCGGCCAACGACTCCGTTGTTTCCCTTTTCAAAAGCATCGGAAAACAATTCGGCGGAAACGAGATAGGCATGGTTATCATAGCATCGGATAATGTCTTTAAGCCTTCCGTACTGAAAGATGTGCAGCAGGTTACTAAAACACTCCAAAATATAAAAGGAGTTACAGCGGTTACCAGCCTTACCAATATCCTCAATTTTGATGCAGTGGGAGATAATTTCGAGGTTAGCCCGCTGATTAATATGTCCCGGCTTCCCAATTCATTGGCAGGAACAGACAGCCTGAAACAGCTGGTAGTATCCAACAAAATGTACAGAGGCAATCTGGTTTCGGCGGATGGGAAAGCCTGTATCGTGGTGTTTAAATTTTCTCAGGGAAGCAACGTGGGTGCTGTAGTGAAAAGAGTAAAATCTACCATCAAAACGCTGCCTTTAAAAGAAAAGGTATATTTTGCCGGCGGCCCTTTTATCACTGCCATGGTAGCCGAACTTATTTCCAAAGATCTCATTTATCTTATTCCCATTACCTTTCTTGTTATTTCCATTATTCTTTACCTGAGTTTCCATTCCATCCGGGGTGTCATTCTGCCCATGCTGACAGCCGGAATGGCAATTATCTGGGCATTAGGGTCCATGCCGCTGATGGGTATTGACATGTCGATGGTATCCAACAACATTCCCATTATCCTTATGGCGGTAGGCAGCGCATATACCATTCACGTACTGAACCGCATCAACCAATGTCGGGAGAAGGATTTCCGCAAAGCCATCCGTAAAGCACTGGGACACATATTTATACCGGTTAGCCTCGCGGCACTAACCACCATGATTGGATTTGTCTCTTTCATTTTTGGGGCCTACCTGAAAATGATTCGTGATTTCGGATTGATAACAGCACTCGGTACTTTCTTTGCGGCACTGTTGTCCTTGTTTTTTATCCCTGCCCTTATGACGGTCTTTCCCGGAAAGGCAATTAAGAAGGCTAACCCAAAGCCGGTAAAATCTTATCTCAACGATTATGTTCTTTCCCCGTTAACCACACTTATTCTGAAACACCCGAAATATATTTTTACTACCTGGATTGTACTTATTCTAATCGGTTTTATCGGAGCATTTTCTATCCGCCGCAGCGTGGATGTGAGCGATTATTTCCAGAAATCCAATCCGGAACGTATTGCGGAAAACATTATGGTACAGAAGTTTGGTGGTATCAAACCGGTATTTTTGCAGTTTACGGGAAATATGCAAAGTGCGGCTGTGCTGAAAACCATGAAAAAAGCGCAGGACTACCTTCAAAAAAGCCCTTCCATCACTTCCACCCAGTCCATTGCCGACATTATAATAAAACTTAACGGAGCACTGAGTGGAAAATATAAAATTCCGGACAGCGATGCCGCCATTGGCCAGTTGTGGTTCCTGTTGGATGGAAATGAAAACATCTCTCAGCTGGTATCGGAAAATCTGGACAAAGGGATCATTGTGGCCAAATTTAATGGGAAAGGGAACCATGCTGCCGCCGATTTTACAAAATATATGAAACCTTTCCTGACAAAAAACAGCCGTCCGGGATGTAAAATCCAAATGACGGGAATGCCGTTTATCAATGCCGAAATGGATCAAAGCCTGCTGAACAGTCAAATTGCCAGCCTGATTATTGCCACCATTTTTGTCATCGGTATTGTGAGCCTTATTTT